>JBMTYE010000107.1:0-6078 GCA_049454255.1 Flavobacteriales bacterium | reverse complement strand
GTTCTGCAGCTCAAAGACGTTGAACTCCTTGCTGATTCCGATGTGCTCCTCGATGACTTCGGGCGTGACCTCGGCACCGGCCGGCAGGACGATGCGGAGTTTGGCCACCTCATTCGCAATCTTCTGCAAATCTGTGCCTAACGCATCCGCGAGCACCACGCTCGCCGGTCCCCCGATGCGCAAACCCGCCGACTGCACGTGGCCCACGATCCACTCAGGCAGCTTCGATTCGCGCACCTTTTCGCTCAAAAACACGATGCCCCGGGCCGCAATCGCCTTCACCACCTTTAACCGCCCATCTGCCTTCTTGCCGCGGAAATTGAACACCAGCACCGTCCCCGACGCCGGCGACTCCACATACGCCTCGAGCCGCGCCATGTCCTCGCTCCTCCGCCACGCCGGCCAATCCTGTGCCTCCCGCACCACCACCAGCTGCCGCTCGGCCATCATCGGAAACCGCCGCGCCGCCTCGAGCACCTGGTCCACCGTCGCCTCCCTCCCATACACCACCGTCAAATTGAAATCCCGCATCGACTCCTCGACCACATGCCGCTCGAGCGCCTCCGCCACCACATCGCTGAAAAACGGCTCCTCCCCGTGCAGCAGGTAGACCGGCCGAAACTTACCGGACTCGATTTCGCGGAGGAGTTGGCGGTGGGGCATGGGAGTTGGAGTTGGAGTTGGAGTTGGAGTTGGAGTTGGAGTGGGGCAAAGGTCGTGCAGGGGGTGGTAAACCCGGTTTAGCGGGGTGGGGTTGTGCGTCTGCGTTCGTGGCAGCTGCGGATCAGGCCGGAGAGAATGCGGCCGACTTCGTCGCCCCGGTCGTGGAGCGTGGTGGCGGTAGCGTGATCCATTTGGCCCTCGGCGACCAGCAACCGCAGGCCCATCAGGGTCTCCATCAACGAGCCGCGCGCGATGGAGTAGAATCGGGCCTGGTCCCCGGGGTGGTGGTGGCCGGCTCCTTCGGCGATGTTTGCGGAGACGCTGGCGGCCGCGCGGCAGATTTGGTCGCGCATGCTGAGATCACACCGGGTGGTTCGGGCAATTCGTCGGACATCCACCGTCCAGGAAAACGCCTTCTCACCTGCAATAAACCGCTCCGAAATTCGCTGCTTTTCCATGCTTTAAGTTACTGAAAACCAGCAAGAAAAAACCCGAAAACCACCCTCAACTTATCAACACCGCCACCTCAAACTCAAACTCAAACTCAAACTAAAACTGAAAACTAGAACAACAACTGCCCATTCGACCCCCTCGCCTCCAACTTCAGATCGCGGAGCATGGCGGCTTTGATGTTGATGCGGAAGGTGAAGCTTTGGCGCAAGCCGAAGGGAATCACGTTCAGCGAAGCCTCCCAGCAGTGCAGGTCGCAGGAGAGGTTCAGGACAGTGGGGGTGAATTCGCGCGCGACGAAATCCCAGCCGGAGTCAGCGTCGAAGCGGAATCGGCGGCCGACGGGTACGCCGCCGCGGAAGCGGAGCGACTGGGTGATGCGGGTGGTGTCAGAGGCCGTGGCGGCAACCCAGGAGCGGGTGAGATTGACCGTGTAGTCGAGTTGGGCGTTCCAGCGGACAGCGGATTCGGCGGGGGCGTCGAGGCGGGTGCCGATGGCAGCGTTTGCGGCGGTGAGGCGTGCGAGGCCCTTGCCCTCCGAGACGAGGAAGCGGTCGATGCGGGCGCCGGTTGCGTTGCGGTCGTAGGTGCTGTGGGTGGTGCTCAGGTTGACAGGGATGCGGCCGAAGAGGGTGGTGAAGAGGCGGGTCGAAAGGTCGCTGAGCCGCAAGGAGTCGGCGACGAGGTTGTAGCTGCCGGTCGTGCTGAAGTTGTCGATGAGGCGGACTTTGCGGAGGTCGCCGGTGGAGCGGTCGCGGATTTTTGCTTCGAGGTTTTGGGCCAAACCGAACTGGACCGCCCCGCTGGCCGCGATGTCGGAAGCGGTGAAGCGGCCGAGGGCATAGGGGTTCCAGGTCGTGGTTTGGTCGCCCGCGGTCGCGGTGCGGGTACGGCTGAACTCCGGGGTGTAGGTCAGGCCGAGGGTCGGGGTGATGACATGCCGGAGGGCGGGCATGCGGCCGTCCGGGCGAAACTGAAAGGTGCCGTAAAACCGCGTCGTCGCGTTCACCCCGGCGCGCCACTCCCGCGCCGACACGAATCCGGACAGGGTGTCTTCGGTGAAGGTGTCGGTGCCGGCCACCGGTGTACGCTCGAGCGTCTGGAACGCCCAAACGTCTGAATACGTAACGTTCGGCGTCACGCTCACGAAGCCGACCCGGAGCGACGTCGAGGCCGTGGCCGTGTGCTTGAACCCGTTGCGGGAGGCCACCGACCGGAAATCCCCGGCGCGCAGCGACGAATCAGCGGCCTCGAACCCCTGCTCAAACCGCGACGACCCCGTCAGCGCCAGCTCGTCGAGGAAACGGGAGCGCCCGGTCCGCACCCCGAGCAGCCGGGCCAGCGACGTCCGATTCACGTTCAGCGTGAGGGACGGCAGCACCGCCTCCACCCGCCCCGTGGCGGAGTTTTGGGAGTGGCGCGCGCTGGCCGCAAGGGACAGCGGCAACCCCGGCACATTCGCGTTGTACTGGACGCTGGACTGAAACGTGTTCGTCAGGTAGTCCTGCTGGCTGCTGTTCAGGTTGAGGCGGAAGTTGTCCGAGCTGCCGAGGTTGACGTTCGCGCTGAACCGGCCGTTCGGGCGGGACCGCGGATCCTGGGTGTGGGACCACCGGACGAAGAAGGTGCGCTGTATACCGGAGCCGGTCACACCGGGCAGGCCTTCGCGGCGGTGCTGGAAGCTGGCCTGGAACGAACCCGAGGCCCGGTAGCGCCGGTTGTAGTTCGTGAGGCTGTTCACGGCCCAACTCCCTCCGGTGTAGGCATCGACCGTGAGCCGCGTGTCGGCGTAGGGCCCGAGAGGGAGGTAGTAGCCGAGGTCCTTCAGGAAGAAGCCGAGGGTGCCGCCGTTGCCGTAGCCCGGCATGAGGAGGCCGTGGGCCCGCTTCTCTGGAGGGACCGGGAACCAACCGAAGGGCAGTGCGAGTGGCGTAGGGATCTTTCTGAATTTCAAATAAAACGGGCCACTGACCACCTTCTCTCCCGGGACCATAATGGCCCGGCGCAGGTGGAAGTGGAAGTGGGGGTTCGGGGCATCGCAGGTCGTGAATTTGCCGTCCTGAACGTGGATCCACCCGTCCGGAGCGCGCTTCGACAGGGTGGCGTGAAACACCGCCTCGCCCTGGACGGTCACGGCAGCGTGGGCGAGTCCGCGCTGGGTGTCGAGGTTGAAGCAGAGGCTATCCTGTTCGAAGCGTTGGCCGCCCTGCGTGAGGACGGGCCGGCCCACCCAGGTGCCCGAGGAGTCGCGCAGTCCCGTGGCGCAGACCGTGCGTGAGGCGTTGTGGTAGACGATGCGTTCCGCTTCGAGGCGGACGTCGCCGTAGGCCACCCAGGCGGCGCCGAAGAGCCGGACTTGCTTGCCGGGCACGTCGAGGAGGGTGGAGTCGCGGGATCCCCAGGTGACGGCTGAGGTTTGGCCCGGGGCCTCGCCCCGGAGCACCACAAAAACCGAAAGCAAAACCACCCCGATTTTCCACAAGCCGACCGGGAAAACCGGCCTGCGGCATGCGAAACCGGGGCGCCGGCGCGTCTTACGTTTGACTTCGGGCATGGAGCGTTCAAAACTACTCAAAGCCGCGTTGCTGTGCGGCATGGCTGCGGCGGTCCTTCTCACCGCTGCTTTCTCCCCCGTGCCGCCCCGCATGGTGGTGGTCATCGACGCGGGCCACGGCGGCTCGGATCCCGGCAACCTCGGCACCGGACGGTACAAGGTGACGGAAAAGAACGTGACGCTCGATGTGGCCACGAAGCTGCGCGACAAAATCGCCGCCGCCTACCCAGACGTGAAGATCGTCATGACCCGCAAGGACGACTCCTACCCCACCCTGAAGGACCGGGTCCGCATCGCGAACGAATCTCAGGCGGACCTGTTCATCAGCGTCCACTGCGACGCCTTTACGAAGCCCGAGGCCATCGGCGCGTCGACCTTCGTGATGGGGATGCACAAAAACGAGGAAAGCTTGCGGGTCGCCATGCAGGAAAACGCCGCGATCTACAAGGAGGAGGACTACGAGAAACGCTACGAGGGGTTTGATCCGAAAGACCCGGACACCTACATCGCGCTGGCGCTGCGGCAGTCCGTGTTCCTGAACCAAAGCCTCGAGTTCGGCGCCCACGTTCAGAAGGAATTCCGGGAACGCGTGGGCCGCAAAGACCGGGGCGTCAAGCAGGCCGGCTACTACGTGATTTCGTTCACGACGATGCCCAGCGTGCTCGTGGAGCTGGGCTTCCTGACGAATCCGACGGAGGAGGACTTCCTGAATTCGCCGGAAGGCCGGGTGGAGATGTCGGATGCGCTGTTCCGGGCGTTTCGCGCGTACCGGTCGAAGTACCATCCCGACGTGCGCGAGGTGCCGGTGGCGGTTGCTCCGGCGGTTTCTACCGCTCCGCCGCCCGTGATCCGCGGGGCCCTGCCCGCGGAGTCCCCGGTCGTCTACCGCGTCCAAATCCTGGCATCAGCCACCCGCGTCCCGAAGAACGATGCGCGGCTCGGCGGCCGAAGCGACGTCATCGAGTATCTTCGCGACGGTATGTTTAAATACGCAGTCGGAGCTGCTACGACGCCGTCCGCCGCTGATAAACTGAAGAACGACCTCAGGCTCAGCGGATTTCCGGGTTGCTTCGTGGTGGCGTTCCAAGGGGATTCACCCATTTCGATGGACGAAGCCCGGAGGCTGACCGCAGGCAACCGGTGAAAACTCCTTTGGCAAAGCTCTCCCCAGAATTTAAAATCGGCTCACTCGTCCTCGCGGGACTCGTGCTGCTCGTTCTCGGGATCAACTACCTCAAGGGATTCAATCCGTTCGCACCTTCCACTCGGTACTATGCCCGGTATGCGAAGATTGACGGCCTTTCCGTCTCGAACCCGGTGCTCGTAAATGGCTTCAAGGTCGGACAGGTCACTTCGGTCAAGTTTTCCGAACACGGCGACGGCACACTCGTCGTCGCGTTTGATATCGAAGAAACGGGACTGCGCATCACGGAAGATGCAAAGGCGCGCATTTTCTCGAGCGATTTGTTTGGCACGAAAGCCATCGAGCTGATTGCCGGCACCTCGAATGCGCTCGCCTCTCCCGGGGACACCCTCGCGAGTGAAACCGAGGTCGGCATTGCCGAAGCCGCCGGCATCGAACTGATGCCGCTGAAGAACAAGACGGACCTGCTCATCGAAAGCGTCGATGAAATCCTCACGAATTTTAAGGCGGTCTTCGAGGACGACGCCGTGCAAGGCCTTCCGACGGCGTTTGCCTCGTTGCAGCGCACCATCACCACGCTCGAGCACACCACGAAGCAACTCGACGGCATGGTCACCGAAAACCGCTACGCGGTCGCCTCGGTGATGCGCAACGTCAACGAGATCACGACCACGCTCAAGGAAAACGACGCAGCCATCAGCAACGTCATCCGCAACTTCTCTGACGTCAGCGACTCGCTGGCCGCCATCAACTTCGCTGCGACGATCGGGCGCGCAGACGCAGCGCTCGCCTCCGTGGCCGACATTTCCGCCCGGGTGCAACGGGGCGAGGGGTCGCTCGGTGCTTTGCTGGCCTCCGACAGCCTGCATGACGGACTGGTCGAAACGAACCGGCAGCTCCAATTCCTCGTCAACGACCTGTACCTCAACCCTTGGCGTTACGTGAAAGTCAGCGTCTTCGGGAAGAAGGACGAAAAGAAACTCAGCGAAGCCGAAGAAGAGCGGCTACGCAACATGATTGACCAGCAGCTCGACGCGCGGGCGCCGAAAAATCAGCCATGACACAGGTCCTTTTTGCTCTCCTTGTGTGTGCTGCAGGGACGTTGTTCGCCCTGCGCGTACGGGCCATCCGCAAGGCCATCCTGCTCGGCAGACCGTGGACGCCCCAGGGTTCACCGGCCGCACGCTGGGGCCAAATGGCGCGCGTGGCGCTCGGCCAAGGCAAAATGACCACCCGGCCCGTGGCGGGCATTTTCCACATCATCATC
>JBMTYE010000106.1:0-6089 GCA_049454255.1 Flavobacteriales bacterium | reverse complement strand
AGAGAGGGCGCCTCGTGCACGTGAGGCAAGGGGTCTATCCGAACGAAGAGGCTCTGATCGCCGATGTGAAACGGTGGGCACGATGATCGCCCTCGCGCTGCTCGCGCTCTGCCTCGGAGTGGCACTGCTGGTGGCAGAGGCACACGTGCCGAGCGGCGTGCTCGGCGTGCTCGGGATAGCGGCACTCGTGGGGTCCGGCTTCCTCTTCCGCGATGCCGGCGTCGCAATACCGCTCCCCGTCATCTTAGTCACGGCCGGTGCGCTCGGCGGGGCGGCTCCGGGGCGCGTTTGGTCCTGCCGGGTTGCAGGCGGCGCAATCCACCTGTCCGGGCTCCCGCCCGGAACTCCTGTCGAACTCCGCGACCTCGCGGGCCGCTGCGTGACGCGCACGCGCTCGGACGGTCTGGCCTTCGCGTTTGACGCGCCGCACGGTCCTGCGGGAATTTACCTGCTCACGTGCTGGCTGCCTTCCGGCCCCTCTACCTTGAAAATCGCCCTCCGATGATGCGTCTTTGTGCTGTTGCGGTGCTGCTTGCGTCCGCGTGTTCCCTATCCGCTGCGGAGCCGCGGGTGACGTTTTTGCCGTCTGCCCCGGGGACCACGGTCGTCCGGGTGGAGTTTCCGGATTTCACGGCCGTTCCGGTGGGGTCGGGCGGGGTCGCGCTCCGCATTCCGGGGTGCGTGCCGCTGCTGGAGGCCGGGGCGCCGGACGTGCCGGGGTTCCCGTTGACGCTGCGGATCGGAGAGGAGGCGCTCGCGTGGGAGGTGATCGAGACGGAGGTCGAGGTGAGCCGTTGGACGGTGGCGCCTTCGCCGGGGAATCTGTATCGGGATGTGGATCCTGCTGCGGCCCCGCGTCCGGCCGGGCGGGCCTACCGCGAGCCGGGCAAGTGGCCCGAGCAGCCCGTGGCACTGCGCGATCCCTTCCTGCTCCGCGGGGTCCGCGGCCAAACCGCACTCCTGCACCCCGCTTCCTACGACGCAGCCCGCGGTGAAGTCCACTTCCACCGATCTATCACCGTCCGGTTCAGTCCGAGCGGTATGATCGGAGCGAATCCGTTGCCCGAAGGCGCTGTGCCTGCCTGGGACCCCGCGATGCGCGACCTCGGAAACCGACTGTTTGCCGGCGACTGGAGTGGCACGGAGCGCTACGAAGTGGTGGACGAATGGGGCAGCATCCTCGTCCTAGCACCCCACATGTACCTTGACGAGCTGGCCCCGTGGATCCAGTGGAAGCGCGAGCGGGGGTTGCGGACGGATGTGATCGAGGTGGCGCCCGGCACATCGTGGCAGACCCTGCGCGCTCAGGTCGCCGAGGCTTGGGCAGCGGAACCGTACAGCTACATCCTGCTGGCCGGCGACGAAGACCAGGTCGCGACGGAACTGGTGCAGAATGGGGGAGGATCGGGGTACTGCGACCCGTGCTACGGGTATTTGCAAGGGAGCGATCACCTGCCCGAGGCCCTGGTGGGGCGGTTTTTAGCGCACACGGAGGCGGAGATGGCGAGCGTGGTGCAGCGGGCTTTGGTCTACGAGAAAAACCCGAACACGTCGGACGACTGGTTCTCCCGGGCAGCAGGCATTGCCTCGAATGAAGGTGCAGGCGCAGGCGACGAGGGCCAGAGCGACTGGCAGCACATGAACGGCATCAAATCCGACCTCATCGGCTTCACGTACACGGCCGTCCATGAGCTCTACGACGGCAACCAAACGGCGGCCTCGCCCACCGGTGGCGCCACGGCCGACGCGGCCGGCAACCCGACGGCGAACAACCTCGTCGGGAGGATCAACACCGGGGTGTCGCTGCTCAATTACACCGGACACGGTTGGCATTCAGGCATTTCCACGACCGGATTCCAGCTGTCGAACCTGCCAGCGCTGTCGAACACGCACGCCTGGCCGTTCTTCATCATCGTGGGCTGCTGCGTGGGCGATTTCGATGAGGAAGAAGGCAGCGGCGACTGCTTCGGCGAGGGGTTTAGCAAGGCGGTGAATGCGGCGGGCGAGCCGGTCGGCGGCATCGGAGGGGCGTTTTCAAGTGTGCTCCAAAGCTGGGCCCCGCCCATGGAAGGCCAGGACGAAATGAACCTGCTCATCGCCGAGCAGGGCGAGGGCACCATCCGGCATTCGCTCGGGGGCATTCTGTTCCACGGTGGGGCTTCGATGGTGGAGGCCTACGGCGGGGCAGGGGAGGAGATGATGGACACGTGGTGCCTGTTCGGCGACCCCACCCTCGTGTTGCGGACGGCCATGCCCACGGCGCTCGTGGCTTCTCACCCGGACGAACTCATGCTCGGGGTCACCGAGTGCATCGTGGAGTGCAGCACCGAGGGCGCCTTAGTGGCCATCACCCAGGATGGGACCCTCCTCGGCCGCGCGGCGGTCTCCGGCGGTTTTGCAGTGGTGCCCTTCACCGTCCCCCTGAATGTGCCGGGGATGCTGACGGTGACGGCCACCCACTTCAACACGATTCCCTACCAAGGCCTCATCGCGGCCGTACCTGCCGCCGGGCCTTACGTCGTGGAAGATGGCGCCACCTGGCTCGAAGGCCCCGGGGGCAATGGCGTTCCGGAGTCGGGCGAGTCGGCGGCGGTCGACGTGCTCGCCACGAACGTCGGCACGGAGGACGCCCTGGCCGTCGTCGGCACCTTGAGCTGCAGCTATTTCGGAGTCCTCATCACCGACCCGACGGCCACCTACGGCGACATCGCTCCCGGAGCTACCGCTGTGCCGCAGGACGGATTCGGCGTGACGTTCAGTCCGCTCGCCTTCCCCGACGGCACCGCCATCCCCTTTACCGTTGAATTCACGGCGGCAAACGGCACCACCTGGTGGGGCAGCTTCACCCTCGCGGTCTCGGCCCCGGTCCTCGCCATCACCGGCTGCACCGTCCTGGACGACGGCGGCAACGGCCGCTTCGACGCCGGCGAATCCGGCACGGTCCTGCTGCATGTGGCGAATACCGGCTCATCGACGGCCTGGAGCACCGAGGCGGCCCTGGGCACGCCGAGCGGACCCGCCACCCTCACCCTCGCCCAATCCGCCCTCGGAGACGTGGCACCGGGGTCCACCGCCACCCTCGAAATCGCCGTGACCATCGCCGGCACGGCCGAGGCCGGCGACCTCCTGACCCCCAGCGCCACCGTTACTTCCGGCCCGTACGGCACCACAGGCGGATGCACGCTCGAACTCGCCCTCACCGTGGAGGACTGGGAAACCGGCGGCACGGGCTTCCCCTGGACCTCCGCCGGCCTCGCCCCGTGGTTCATCACGGACGACGAGGTGTACGAAGGGACCCACTCCTTGCGCAGCGGTGACATCGGAGACGGCGCAACGTCCGTCACCTCCCTGACCCTGGACCTCCCGAACTGGGGCGAAATCCGGTTCGCGCGCAAGGTGTCGAGCGAGGCGGGATACGACTTCCTCGAATTCCGCATCGACGGCAACCTCGTGGACAGCTGGAGCGGGGAAGAGCCGTGGGAAGAGGTGTCGTACGTGGTTTTCGGCGGTGAGCATACCTTCGAGTGGAGGTACGCAAAGGACGAAATCATCTCGGACGGCGCGGATGCCGCGTGGGTCGACTTCGTGGTCTTGCCGGAATTCGAGGCCGCATCCGGGGTGGACGGCGCAGTCGACCGGCCCGTGCTGCAGGTCGTCCCGAACCCCGCCAGCGGTCCGGTCCAGGTGTTGGGCTGCGTGCCCGGAGCGGTTGTGCGTGTGTGGGATGCTGCGGGCCGCGAGATCCTGCGGACGACGGCGAGCGGAACCGCTGTGGTGCTCGAGACCGGGGCGTGGGCGCCGGGGGTGTATGTCGTCGAGGGGGTGGGGGCGGGGCGGGTGCGTTTGGCCGTGGGAGGGCGCTAGCGGCCTTCCACGTGCAAAATGCGCGTGTATCGCTTCAAGCTCCTGAGCGTCAGGAAGATGACGAATGAGGCGAGCAGCGCGCCCTGCCAAAACGGGTGCAACCACGTCGCCCACGCGTCCGGCGCATGGGCCGCATTGCGACCGACATCGACGAGCGCAAGGCTCAGGAATACAGCGAAAAAGCCGTTGTATTCGCGCTTGAGTACGTTGCGCAACGAGAAGTCCACGCCGGGTGCCGTCCAGCCCAGTTTTTTCGGGAAGAAGGCCGGCACCTGCTCCGACCACGTCAGGTACGGCTCGCCGAACGACCGCCGCAGAAAGGCCTCTTCTGCGAACATAATCCGCTCGTAGTAAATCCAATACGCTAAGCAACACACCAGCGTAAACCATGGACTTCCGGCGTACAAGATGATGCCGAGCCACATGAAAAAGTTGCCGAGGTAGAGCGGGTGGCGCACGAGGCTGTACATGCCGCGGGTGTTCAGCTGTTCGGCGACTTGGCCCGCTTTCGTGTTGCGGCCGGAGGTGCCGCGGGGCGTGTAGCCGATGGTCAGGGCACGGATGAGTTGGCCGAACATCGAAACCCCGAGGCAGGCGACCGCGCTGGCCGTGTCGAACGGCGAGTAGGCAATGGCCCCGAACCCGATGAGTGCCGCAAGCGCCACGTAGAGGGCGAGGGGAAAGTAGGAGCGGCCGCGGAACAGCAGGTTTCCTGTGCGCTCAAATTCTTCGATCATAGCCATGGTTTCCAGCAGATTATCGGATTAACCTGTAATTCGTGTAGCCGAGCTCCCATCCGAGGCGTTCGGCACAAAACAGCTTGACGCGGTCCTTCAGCGTGCGCCGATCGACCGAGATGTCGGTTTCAAAGGTCCAGTTGCGGCGTGCGATCCGCTCGGCCATCACGGCCGGATGGGTCCCGGTGAACCGGGCCAAATGCCGCAGCTCACGCCCGTAGTCGAAGGCCTCCGCCGGCACGACATGCTGCGCCACCCAGGCATCGTCGTGCCACATCCGGTGAAAGCTCTCCTGCTTGCGCTGCATCGCCGCCGGCTCCTTGACCCAACCATAGTGGTGGACGGTAGCGCCCACCCGCACCACGTCGAGGGGGCGGTCAGGCGCCTTGCGAAAGCCCTGGGCGTCCCGGTACGAGAAGATGCCGCGCCCGGGACGGATGGCCCGGATTTCGTGCCGGTACCAGCCGGCACTGGCCCCCACATAATCGTACGAACCGTAGAAGTGCGTGTAGGCAAACAGCAACCCGTCCACCCGGTCGTCGGCCGTGCGCATGGCCTCCCGGACCGCCGGAAGGCCGTTCTCGTGCAGGACTTCATCGCCCTGGATGTACACGCACCAATCGCTCTGCGGAGCCACCGCCGCCAGCGCCTTATTCGTTTCGACGGCCAGTACCCGACCTCCTTCGCGGAGGCTGTCGTCCCACTCCGTATCAATGATGCGGATGCGCGGGTCGCCCAGTCCTTCGATGAGTTCGCGCGTCCCGTCCTCGCTCCGGCCCACCGCCACGACGACCTCGTCGCACAGCGGAAGGATGGAACGGATGGCTTCGAGGATGGGGTAGTCGTACCGGACAGCGTTGCGGATGAAGGTGAACCCGGAAACGAACATGGGGGGCGAAGTTCGCGTTTCCTGACGAATTCCGCTTCCCCGCGCTTTCCGCGGGTTTACTTGAATCCGCGGGCGGCTTTCAGCTGCTCGTAAGCTTGCTGGACCGCGACGAATTGGGCCTGAGCAGCTTCGACGTGTTCCGGACCGAGGTCCTGGACCTTGTCCGGGTGGAACTTGACCGCGAGCCGCCGGTAGGCCTTTTTGATGTCGGCATCGCTGCAGGCCGCGTCGAGTTCGAGCACGGTGTAGGCCGAGGCCAAATCCGCCGGACGCCCTCCCCCCGACCCGCGAAACCGCGCTTCGATGCTGTCGCGGTCGCGGCTGCTGATGCCGAGGTAGCCCGCAATCCTGCGGACCTCGTCGAGTTCGCGGGGGTCGATGTCGCCGTCTGCCGCCGCGATGCCGTACAGGTACTGCAACAGCAGGAGCCGCTTCGCGTGCTCCATGTGGTGGCGGACCTGCTCGGCGACCTCGCGCACCTCGATGGGCCGGTCGAGGAGCTCGCGCAGTGCCAGGACAAGGGATTCGGCCTGGGCGGGTCCGTAGTTGCGCACCAGAAACTCTCGGTTGTACTGGTCCGTGAAGCCCCCGCCGGTGTT
>JBMTYE010000105.1:0-6091 GCA_049454255.1 Flavobacteriales bacterium | reverse complement strand
CGACGACTCGGCACGCGACCGGCGACCGTACACGGCGTGGTGACGACACTGGCGGCACGGGAGTTGGTCGACCATTCTCCCTACAAAGGGGTGGTGCTAACCGGTTCAGGACGCGATGTGGCGGTGGGGCTCGTGTGCCGCCACCGGTTGTGGGAGGTGTTCCTCTTCCGGCACCTCGGTTTCCGCTGGGACGAAGTGCATGCCATCGCCGAACAGCTTGAACATGTGGAAGATCCGGTATTTGTGGAGCGGTTCGACCGGTTTTTAGGCCATCCTGAGGTCGACCCCCACGGAGACCCCATCCCGCGGGATGGCGCGGCAGTTCACCCGGATGGCGGATGTTCGCTAGCCGAGCTGCCGGATGGCAAGCCCGCACGCATCATCGGCGTGTTGGACAGCAGCGAGGGCTTTTTACGGCATTTGACGCAGCTTGGCGTGGAACTCGGAAGCCGAGTGGTTCCTCGGTTGACCCACGATTTCGACGGGAGCCGGTCGGTGCTCTGCGGCAAGCCGGATGGCAGCGAAATGGCCGAGGCCGTGTGGTCAGTACAAACATGCGATAGGCTGCGTGTAGCGGTCGATTTCCCATCATTTCCTTCTGCATGAATGCATTCATCGACTTCTTCGCGGCGCTGCATCCTGCATGGGCAGCGTTTATCGCCACAATGGGAACCTGGCTGCTGACCAGCGCAGGTGCCGGGCTCGTGTTCTTTTTCGGAGATGTGTCGCGCCGCACCCTGGACGGGATGCTCGGATTCACGGGAGGGGTGATGATCGCGGCCAGCTTTTGGTCGTTGCTTGCGCCGGCTATCGAGATGTCCGAAGGCGAGGGATTCCTGCGGGTGATTCCGGCGGCTGTGGGGTTTCTCGGGGGGGCGGTCTTCTTGTTTGCGCTCGACCGCATGACACCACACCTGCACATCAACTTCGGTTCGCACGAGGCGGAAGGCCCCGAGACCAAATGGCATAAAACCACCCTGCTTGTCCTGGCCATCACCTTGCATAACATTCCCGAGGGCCTCGCCGTGGGCGTGCTGTTCGGAGGTGCAGCGGCAGGCATTGAGGGCGCGACGGTGGCAGGTGCTGTGGCCCTGGCCATCGGAATCGGTTTGCAGAACTTCCCCGAAGGCCTCGCCGTAAGTGCACCCCTGCGTCGCCAGGGCGTGGGACGGTGGCGGGCGGCGGGCTACGGGTCGCTGTCGGCGGCGGTGGAACCTGTGGCCGGAGTCATCGGAGCGGTGGCCGTGGTGGCCATCGAACCGCTCTTGCCCTATGCCCTGGCCTTTGCCGCGGGGGCGATGATCTTTGTCGTCGTCGAGGAGGTAATCCCGGCGACGCAACGCGACCGCTACACGGACGTGGCGACCCTCGGGTTCGTGCTCGGGTTCGTCGTGATGATGGCCCTCGATGTGGGCTTAAGCTGAGGGTGTTGTGTGCTCCGCAGCAGCCACTGCTGCGGGCCAAACTGCCCCCGAAAACCACCCCGAGCTCATCAGGAGTACCACGCCGTTCTGGCGCTCAACGTGTGCAAAGCGCGTTTCCAACGCATGCCGGTCGGTGATCACCTCGAGGTCCTCCCGGCGGAAGGCTTCGCGCACGGCCTCTACCGACAAGGAGGGAAGGCGCTTGTGTGCGAGCACGGCCGGATCGAAGTACACGACCGCCCGGTCCGCGGATTCGAGGCTTCCAGCATACGTGGGCAGGAAGTCCGGATTCAGCGAAGAGAAGGTGTGCAATTCGAAGAAAGCCGTAAGCGTGCGGTCTGGGTAGGCGTCTGCGATGCCGCGCACCGTCGCCCGTACCTTCGAGGGGGCGTGGGCGAAGTCGCGAAACACCGCGAAGTCGGCCGTTTCCTCCACCGGTTCGAGGCGGCGCGAGGCACCCCGAAAGCCCGCGATGGCCGTGTCGAAGACCTCCGGTTCGACCCCGAGGACCGCCGCAAGCGCCCGGGCTCCGGCCAAATTCAGTAGGTTGTGGGTGCCGACGAGTGGGGTCAAGACGGTTCCACCATCGGGGAATTCAACCCGCGTCGAACCTGGTCCGGCAGCCTGCCACTGCGGGGTGGTGTAGGGAATCCACCGGATGTCCGTGCGCGAACACTCCGCGACGAGGGAGGACAGGGTCGTGTCCTCCGCGCAGTAAACGCAGACGGCATCGGGCGCGAGCAGCATGAGGTAGTCCGCAAAGACCTGGTTGTAGGAGGCTTCCGTCGGAAACACGTTGATGTGGTCCCAGGCACACCCGGTGAGGAGAGTGGCGTGGGGCCGGTAATGGAAGAATTTGGGCCGGCGGTCTTCTGGAGAGCTCAGGTACTCATCGCCTTCGAACACTGCCCATTCTGCTGTGCCGGAGAGCCGCACCATCCGGTCAAACCCCGGCAGGGAAGCCCCTACCATGAAATCCGCGGACTGGCCGGTCTCGTGCAGCACGTGGAGCAGCATGCCGGTTACTGTCGTTTTGCCGTGCGATCCGCCGATAACGGCCCGTTGCTGGTGGGCCGTGGCGTGGTACAAAAACTCAGGATAGGACTGCACCGGGATGCCGAGCTCGTGGGCGCGGGCGAGTTCCGGATTGTCCACATGGGCATGCATGCCGAGCACGACCGCATCGAGGTCCGGATGGATCCGGGCGCGATCCCAACCTTCGGCGTCGGGGAGGAGTCCGGCCGCGGCGAGGCGCGACCGCGAGGGCTCGAGAATGGCATCGTCCGACCCGGTGACTTGGTGGCCTGCGTCGTGCAAGGCGAGGGCCAAATTGTGCATGGCGCTGCCGCCGATGGCGATGAAGTGGATGCGCATGGGCGCCAAGTTCGGCATGCGGCGCTACCTTTCCGACATGAAGCACTTCCTTCTCCTTTTCGTAAGCTGCTGCGCAGTATCCGCGCGCCTACTTGCCCAAGAACCCTGCATCAATCCTGCGCTCATCAACCCGAACGCGATGTGCCCGATGATCTATGCTCCCGTGTGCGGATGCGACGGCATCACGTATCCGAACAGCTGTGTGGCGACGAATTCGGCCGGAGTGACGGCCTGGGTGGATGGCGAATGCGTGGGAGGGGATTGCACGGACCTGGCCGATGTCGACTTCGGGGCGTGTGCGATGCCGCTGGGCATTGCCGTCATCGACGGAAGCTGCACGATGGTTTCCGGCTGCGATTACATGGGTTACGAGTCGTATTTCTTTCAAACGATGGATGCCTGTACCTCGGCTTGCGGGTCGGCAGATTGTGTCGATCCGTCGCTCATCAACCCGAACGCGGCCTGTCCGATGATTTGGTTGCCCGTGTGTGGCTGCGATGGCGTCACCTACGGCAACGACTGCGAAGCGGTGAACTGGGGAGGTGTCACGTCGTGGACACCCGGCGAATGCACAGGTGGTGAGCCGACCGAGTGTTTCGATCTGGCTGGGCTCGACTTCGGATTGTGCGACATGGTCGTCGGGGTCGGTTCGATCGGCGGCGGCTGCACCTGGATCAGCGGATGCGGTTCCGTTGCGAATGGGGTGGACTATGCGCCGTATTTCTTCTCCTCCCTGGAAGCATGCCAAGCGGTGTGCGGGACTTGCATCGACCCGTCGCTGGGTGATCCCGTCATCGATTGCACACCGTTCCAGCCCGGTCCGGTGTGCGGCTGTGACGGGGCCACCCACTTCAGCGAGTGCTTTGCCACGAATGTCGCGTGGAATACGTCGTGGATGCCCGGGGCTTGCACGGGCGATTGCTACGATGCCGGTCGGATCGATCCCGGCATGGATACCGCAATGTGTGAAGAATCTACTGAGGTGTGTGGCTGCGATGGCATCACCTACGCAAATGCATGCGCAGCCTGGTATACGGGCGGTTTAGCGGCGTGGACCGCGGGGCCCTGTGCGCCGAACGGAATCGGGACGGCGGTTGCACCCGAACTCGACGTGTTCCCGAACCCTGCCGATGGATTCGGCTTCACGGTGCGGGGCATTTCGCCAGATGTGCAGTGGCAGGTTCGGGACGTAGCCGGTCGGGTGGTCGCTGAGGGCCGTGGTCCTGCCTCCGCGGTGGCCTTGCCGGCAGGCGTGTATCTCGTTCAGGCCGGCGCGGCATCGGTGCGGGTCGTCGTCCGGTAAGGCGTTACCGGGCCTTACTGACCCAGGCAATGCGCGCCCCTACAGATTCGAGGTCGTCGTAGAACGCGGGGTAGCTCTTCGCCACTGCTTCCGCGCCTTCGATTTCGATGGGGGCGCCGGCGAGGCCGAGGAGGGCCGCGGCCATCGCGATGCGGTGGTCGCCGTGGCTGTGGAGCCGCGCGGGGAGGACGCGGTCGGGGCCGGTTCGGGGGGTGACCACAAGGGCGTCGCCCGCGTGGTCGATGGCGATGCCAGCCCGGGCGAACTCGCGGGTGAGGACGGCCGCGCGGTCCGTTTCTTTGTGGAGGAGCCGGCCTGCGCCGTGGAGTGTGGAGGGGCCGTCGGCGAAGGCGGCTAGGGCGACGAGGGGAGGGAAGAGGTCGGGAGCGTCCGTGAGGTCCACGGTGAAGGGACGGACCGGGCGGCGGTCGACGCGGAGGCCGGTGTCGGTGGCGGAGGTCCGGCCGCCGGCGAACAGGAGGGCCCCGCGGATGGCTTCGTCGGCTTGGACGTACCGGTTGTCCAGACCGGCGACCTCGAGGTGCGGAGCACCGGTGAGCATGCCGGCGACCAGGAGGAAAGCGGCACCGCTCCAGTCGCCATCGACCGCGGTGGTGATGGGGTGGGGGATTTGGCCGCCCGGGATGCGGAAGTAGGAGAGGTCGGCATCCGCTTCGATGGTCAGACCGAAGTCGCGCAGGATGTGCAGTGTCATTTCGACATACGGGCGGCTGACCAAACCGACCACCTCCACTTCCGAATCGCCCTCCGCACACGGCAGGGCCGTCAACAAGCCGGTCAGGAACTGGGAGCTCACCGATCCGTCCAACCGCAACCGGCCGCCCCGCAGCGGACCGTGCACGTGCACCGGAGGCCGCCCGCCCTGTGCGGTGATGTGCACCCCGAGTCCCGGCAAGGATTCGAGGTAGGTCGACATCGGACGCTGGGTCAGGGTGCCTTCGGCGGTCAACTCGACAGGGGTGTCCGCAAGGGCTGCGATGGGGGCGAAGAGCCGGAAGCCGAGGCCCGACTCCCCGCATGCCACCGAGCCACTGCGCGGCCGAGGCCGTCCTGCGCAGCCCGTGATTTCCACGGCGTCCTCCCCGAGCTCGATTTCGCCGCCGAGTGCTGCAACGGCTCCGAGGGCCGCCGTGCAGTCGTCGGACTCGGAAAGGCCCTCGATGCGGGAGGTTCCTGCTGCGAGGAGGGAGGCCGCGAGGAGGCGCTGCGTAACTGATTTGGAGGGGGGGGCGAGGACGGTGCCGGCCAGTTCAGACGGCGATACCCGCAGGATCATGGCCGCGGAGCCGTGCCGAAGTACAACGTCGCCACCCCACCCGTCAAGCGAATCGCTTCGGCTTCAGCGCAGCCCGCAGCCCGCATCCGGGCGAGAAAATCCTCTCCATCCGGGAAAGCCGCGACGCTTTCCGGAAGGTAGCCGTAAGCCGCGTTATCCTTCGAAACCCACCGGCCTACAGCGGGCATGATCCGCCGGAAATACAGCCCGAACAGCTGCCGCATGGGGAAGGCCGTGGGCCGCGAAAACTCAAGAATGCACAGCGTTCCGCCCGGCCGCAACACCCGGACCATGTTGCGCAGTCCAGCATCGAGATCCTCAAAATTCCGGACCCCAAACGCCGCACACACCGCATCGAAGCTACCCGTCTCAAAGGGAAGGGTCGCGCTGTCGCCCTCCACCAGTACAACCCGGTCGTTCCAGCCTTTCCGGGCTACTTTTTTACGGCCGACTTCGAGCATCCCCACAGAAATGTCCACTCCGGTCACGTGTGCTGGAATGCCCATCCGAACGATTTCCAGGGCGAAGTCTGCCGTTCCCGTGGCGACATCCAAAATGGCCCAAGGCGTGGGACGGGAGGCAAGCCGCTTCCGCATTCCCCGTACGGCGCGTTTGCGCCACAGGATATCTATCCCGAAGGAAAACAGGTGGTTCAGGGCATCGTAGCTGTGGGCGATGTTGTCGAACATGCGC
>JBMTYE010000104.1:0-6183 GCA_049454255.1 Flavobacteriales bacterium | reverse complement strand
CGATGGCGAAGGCGATGCGGGCGAGGCCGGCGGCGGTCACGCCGCAGGCGAGGAAGCGGTCCCGCCAGGCGGGGAGCTTTTCGGCGACGGCATAGTGGCCGTGGAGTTCGCAGTGGCCGTCGTGGCGGCGGGCCGTGTCGTGCAGGAGGGCGGCGCAGAAGGCCTCGCGGACCGTTTGGGCTGGGAACAGGTCGGGGCCGCCCGCCGCGGCGATGCGCAGGACGTGGTGCATGACCCGGAGCGTGTGCGACAGGCCGTGGAGGTAGGAGTCCGTGACGAAATCGTAGGTCGAGAGGTCGTCCGCGAAGGACGGGCCGGGACCGGGGTGCCAGGAGAGAGCCATCGTCAGTTGAGGACCGCCCACGCCCATTCGAGGTCTGTGTGCCGGATGAGGCCCAGGGTGAGGTGCAGCAGCCAGTCGTCGATGGGGGCGAGTTCGAGGGGGCTGCCAAACTCCTTTTGGAGGGTGGCCGAGGCCGAGTAGCGGTAGGTGGGATCGAGGTTCATGGGGGGAGAACGGGGGCGGGGAGGGGAAGCGTTTGTGGGATTAAAGTTTTAAATGCAGGGATTTCCGGGGTGTACATTTGGGGCGGGCGCGCAGCGTCCGCAACGAACCCGATGGAGACCGAAGGCCCCCGCGAACGCACCCTGAATGAGCGCCAACTCGTGCTGTACGAACGGCTCGGCACGCTGTATCCGCTGTTTTCGCCGGAACTGCGCGAGGAGCTGGCCGTGCGCGGCGAACGGATCAAATTCAAGGCGGGCGACCCCATCGTGCGCACCGGCGAGGCGCTGCGGGCGACCGTGCTGGTGCTCAGCGGCGCGGCGAAGGTGTACCGCGAGGACGACGATGGCGCGGAGTACTACCTCTACACCATCGATCCGGGCGAGGGATGCGCGCTCAGCATGCTGTGCGCGGCGCAGCACCGGGTCTCCGCCCTGAAGTCCGTGGCGGAGGAGGACGTCGAGGCGCTTGCCGTGCCCATCGCCGTGGCGGACGTGCTGCTGCAGCGGCACCCGTCGTGGATGCAGTTCGTGCTGTCGACCTACCGGCGGCGGTTCGAGGAGACCCTCGAGACCATCGATGCCATCGCCTTCCGTTCGCTCGACGAGCGGCTGGCGGCCTACCTCGTCCGCGCCTTCGATGCCCACCGGTCGGACGAGCTGCGCCTGACCCACGCCGAGATCGCGACGGATCTGAATTCCAGCCGCGAAGTCATCAGCCGGCTGCTCAAACGCATGGAGCAGGAGGGGATGGTCGAGCTGGGCCGCCACAGCATCCACCGCAAGAACCTCGGCCGCGCGCCACGGTGACCTAAGGCACGCAGCGCGCCCGGCATGCGGTGCACCTTTGTGTCCTCAAACCCACAGACATGTTCTTCTTCGGACCCTCTACCGACCTCAAGCCCGCTGCCTTCGTCGAAAAACTCAAAGCCGAAGGCGGCGTCGTCATCGACTGCCGCACCCCGATGGAAACCTCGGGCGGCACCTGGCCGGGGGCTAAGTGCATCGATTGGAACGCCGGCGCGATGGAAACCGCGTGGAAAACCCTCGATCCTGCGAAGCCCCACTACCTCTACTGCCGCAGCGGCGCACGGAGTGGCGCGGCCACGAGCTTCCTCAAGTCGAAGGGATTCAAGGAAGTGTACAACCTCGGCGGCTACGACGGCATCGCCCGACTCGCATGAGCGGCACCTCCTTCAACGAGCTCATCCACGGCGAAACGCCGGTGCTCATCGACGTGTTCGCGGATTGGTGCGGGCCGTGCCAGGCCATGATGCCGGAAATCGACCGCTACGCCCACCAGGTGTCCGGACGGGTGAAGGTGCTGAAGGTCAACATCGACCGCAACCCCCAACTCGCCCACGCTTACGGCATCCGCGGCGTGCCCACCCTGATGCTGTTCCACCGCGGCGAGCTTGTTTGGCGCGCCTCCGGGATGCACAGCGCTGCGCAGCTCGAGCAGGCCGTCGAGCAAGCCGTCCCGAGCCTCAGAACCGGTACCGCACACTGAGCGCCCCTTCATCCCCGACGAGCCCCACCGGCCCGAGGATGTTGAAGGCGGGCTTCCAGTCCAGCGAAATCGACAGCCGCGCGTCGGGCAGGGCGTATTCCAGCCCGATGATGCCGTCCAGGCCTACCGCCAGCGGACCGTCCACCGCGCCCACACTGTAGAGGGTGAGGTGGGCGCCGCCGCCGTAGAACCACGACAGGCCCTGGAAGTTGAAGTCGTTCGGGCGGTGGAATTCATACAGACCGGTCAGGGCGAGGGCTTCGCGGCGGACCGTGGCGATGGCTTCGATCCATTCCCCCTCGGAGGCGAGGGGTTTGCGGACCGTCAGGCCTGCAGCCGGGCCGAGGCGGACACCGGCGTGCAGTCCTTTGACGAAGTCGGGCTGGGCCGTAGCCGGAGCGGCGAGGCCACACAGGATGAGGAGCGCGCCGCCACCGAGGGCACGCGCGCCGGCAAAGCAACGCAGCATGGAGCGATTACTTGGCGCCGTCCGCGGGCAACACGTTCGCCTTGATCGTGAGCTTCGTCTGGAACGGATCCGTGTTCGCGTCGATGGTGACTTGCTTCGTTTGGGCGTTCTTCTTGCCCGCCGAGTTGAACTTCACCTCGATGGAGCCCTTGCCGCCCGGAGGGATGGGCTGGGTGGGGCACTGCGGCACGGTGCATCCGCACGAGCCCTTGCACTGCTGGATGAGCAGCGGCTCAGATCCCGTGTTCGTGAAGGTGAAGAGGTGGGTCACAGACTCGCCTTCCTTGATGGTACCGAAGTCGTGCTCGTACGAGGCAAAGGTCATCGTGGTCAGCGGTCCTTTCGGAGCTTCTGCTGCATCCCGCGCCGGGTCCATGGCGTCACCGGCAGCCGGAACCGCGGCCGCAGTTGCAGCCGTGTCAGCAGCAGCAGCACCGCCTTCGGCAGTGGAATCAGCGGAATCGCCGCACGCGGCGAGGGTCATGGCGCACACAGCGGCCCAAGGGAGGAAACGGAGGGTCATGAGATGAAATTTGACTGGGTTCAAAGGTAAAGCGATTGCAGAAGTGTCATTTTGCGAGACCGGACTTCTCGTAGGTGCCGTCTTGCAGCACTTCGATGGCCCGCGTGAGCGTTTCGTTCAGTCCCGAGATCACGCGGTAGAACGTGCTTTGGGCGTGCAAATTGCGTCCGATCATCGCCTTGAGCCGCAGTTCGATTTCGTCGCCGCTGACCGTCCAGTCGGCTTCGACGAACTCCACCTCGTCCGCGGCCGCGAAGGCCTGGAAGTCCATCACGTCGCGGGCGGAGAGCTTGAACCGGTTGACGAAGTCGTCTTCCGTCGGGAAGTCCGCTTCGAGCTGGGCCCGCAGGCTGTCCACGTACTGGATGGCCCACCGGTTGTCGAGGCCCTTGCGCAGGATGCGGCTGAAGTACTCGGAGTTGCCGGTGGTGTCGAGCGGCACGAAGATGTCCGGGATGATGCCGCCGGCGCCGTAGACCTTCCGCTTCTTTACGAGCGTGTAGTAGGTCAGCGAGTCGCCGGGCAAGTGCAGGCTGTCGAGCGTCAGCAGTTCGCCGGTCTCGAACCGGCGGAGGCGTTCTTCACGGTAGGCCTGGACCCCTTCGTCGTAGGGCTTCTGGATGCAGCGGCCGGAGGGGGTGAAGTACTTTTGGACGGTCAGCCGCACGGCTGAGCCGTCAGGCAGATTGATCGGACGCTGGACGAGGCCTTTGCCGAAGCTCCTCCGGCCTACGATGAGACCGCGGTCCCAGTCCTGGATGGCGCCCGCGACGATTTCCGACGCCGACGCAGAGCCCTGGTCGATGAGGACCACGAGCCGCCCCTTCTCGAACGAGCCGTCGACCGCGGCGTACGTGTCCTCCCGCGGGAAGGCCCGGCCCTCCGTGTACACGAGCAACTTGTCGCCTCCGAGGAATTCGTCGGCCATCTCCGTGGCCGTCCGCAACATCCCACCGCCGTTGCCCTGCAGGTCGAGCACGAGGTCCTTCATGCCGAGGGTCCGCAGGGTGTCGAGGGCGGCATGCAGCTCGCCCATGGTCGTCTTTGCGAAGCGGTTCACCTTGATGTAGCCGATTTTCGGCGCCACCATAAAGGCCGCATCCACGGAAAAGATGGGGATGACGTCGCGGATGATTTCGAACTCGAGGATGTCCGGCTCGCCGTCGCGCAGGATGCCTACCACGACCCGCGTGCCTTTCGGGCCCTTCAGCTTCTTCATGACATCGTCGTTCGTGACGCCGATGCCCGCCACGTTTTCCCCGTCTACCGTCACGATGCGGTCGCCGGCCATGATGCCTAACCGCTCCGACGGGCCGCCGGGGATGGGGTTGACCACCATGATGGTGTCTTTGAAGATGTTAAACTGCACGCCTATGCCCTCGAAGTTGCCGTTCAGCGGCTCGTCCGCTTCCTTGAGCTCCTCCGCGGGGATGTACACGGAGTGCGGATCCATCTCCTCGAGCATGGCGACGATGGCGGCCTCGACGAGGTCCGGCATATCGACGCTGTCGACGTACAACTGGTTGATTGTGTTCAGGAGCGTGGTGAACTTCTGCGTGGTTTCCCGCGCTTCCATGACCTGCGCGCGGCCTGCGTGCGCGAGGAGGAGAAGTCCGAGGGCCAGGGTTTTGCCCGCAGCCGCGGGCGCCCACATCCGGTCGAAAAGCTGCATAACCCGCAAAGGTACCGCGGTCCTCCACGCCGCGTGCGCCCCGACTGGCCAAATTTCGCGAACTTGCGCCCCTACCTGCATCCCATGCGTCTCCCCTCCACCTTCCGTGCGGCGCTGATCGCCCCGTGCTCCGCCGTCCTGCTGACCCTCGCCCTTCCTGGGGCTGCCCAACAGCCGTCCATCCCCCACGTCGTGCTCGCCTCTCCGGACGCGGGCGACCTGTGGGCGCGGGCGGCCTGGCACGAAGAACACACCGGCAAGACGATGCACGGCGAGGTCGTCGAGGCCGCGGCGGATGTCATTGCGGGAGGGGAGCATACCGAGGAGGAGGGATGGGACGTTTGGCGCATGCAGATTACCCTGCCTGGCGCGCCCGGCATCGGCATCTACTTCGACCGCTTCCACATTCCGGTGGGCGGCGAACTGCGCATCTGCACGCCGGACGGCGCCTTCAGCCGCCCCTACTGCACCGGGCCGCACGGGGCCGAGGAAAATGACCCCCACGGCCTGTGGCTCAGCGACGAGCTGCCGGGCGACGCAGCCCTCATCGAGTACCGCCAACCGCTCGGCTGCACCGGCACGCCGGAACTCGGCATCAGCGGCGTGGCCTACTACTTCCGCTTCCTCTACTTCGAGGGCGAGTACAACCTCGCGGGCGATCCCGAGCGCGGGTCGGAGGCCTGCCAGGTGGATGTGAACTGCCCGGAAGGCCTCGAGTGGCAGTGCCAACGCGATGCCGTTGTGCGTCTGTCGATTACGATGCAGGGCGCGACCTACCTGTGCTCGGGCGCGATGGTGAACAATGCCGCGCAGGACTGCCGCCAGCTGCTCCTGAGCTCGCACCATTGTGCGGACGCGATGGGGTCAGGCGATTGGGCGCTCATGAAGGTGCGCTACACGTACGAGTACTTCGAATGCGACGGCACGTCGTCCTTCAACTCGCGCCAAAAAACCGGCGTCCTCCCCATCACCTCCTCCGACGACATGGTCAACGGCTCCATCGACGGATCCGATTTCCTCCTGATGGAGGTCGAAGACCCCATCCAAGCGAACTGGAATCCCTTCTACGCCGGCTGGGACGCCACCGGTATCACCTCGCCCTCGGGCGTGGGCATCCACCACCCGTCCGGCGACCGCAAAAAGATCTCCACCTACACGCAACAGCTCAGCAGCAGCAACGCCTACGCCCCCGGCGCGCACTGGCGGGTGGTTTGGGCTGCGACGGAAACGAACCACGGCGTCACCGAAGGCGGCTCTTCCGGCTCGCCCATCTTCAACCCGTCCCGCCGCATCGTAGGCACGCTCACCGGCGGCAGCTCCATGTGCGCAACTCCCACAGCCCCTGACTTTTACGGCAAATTCAGCTACCACTGGGACGGCAACAACCCCATCCCCGTCGCCCAGCGCCTCAAGGCCTTCCTCGACCCCGCAAACTCCGGCATCGAAGTCCTCGACGGCAGCTACGTCGGCACGGGCACCCTCCCCTGCGAGGGCTCGGCCACCTG
>JBMTYE010000103.1:0-6237 GCA_049454255.1 Flavobacteriales bacterium | reverse complement strand
CTGCGGAGGCTCCTGCGGAAGCTCCTGCTGAAGAGTCCGCTCCGGAGGCAGCTGAAGGCGGAGAAGGAGAGGCATCTGCCGAGGCGGAAAGCTGATTCAGAACTGAGATGTACACGACAAGGAGGCCCCCCGGGGCCTCCTTGTGCTTTTGCTATCTTCGCGACCGCAT
The DNA here is from genome assembly GCA_049454255.1 of Flavobacteriales bacterium. GTDB lineage: Bacteria > Bacteroidota > Bacteroidia > Flavobacteriales_D > Sanyastnellaceae > CAMCYM01. The sequence goes on along the minus strand of JBMTYE010000103.1, from coordinate 6,068 downwards.
CCATGGACACGCCTATGCTCGTAGACCCGGTTCGGTTTGAACGCATCATCGACCGGTTGGCACACCAGCTGCTGGAGCACCACGACTTCTCGGTCACGGATGTGGTGGGTTTACAGCCCCAAGGAGCCCGTTTGGCCGAGCGCCTGCGGGCGCGAGTAGAAGCCCTTTTAGGTGGCCAAAAAGTCCGGCTCGGCAAGCTGGACGTCACCTTTCCTCGAGTCGACATCCGTATGCACGATAAGCCGCTTTCGCCCCAAGCGAACGACATGCCGTTTCTCGTTGAAGGACGGCGCGTGATTCTGGTCGATGATGTGCTGTATACCGGGCGATCCGTGCGCGCAGGACTGGATGCGCTGCTGGCCTACGGTCGCCCTCAATCGGTGGAGCTTTTGGTGCTGATCGATCGGCGTTTCCACCGCGAACTGCCCATCGAGCCTCAATACGTAGGAACCACCGTCGATAGTGTAGATGCACAATATGTGCGGGTGGAGTGGCGCGAGGATACGGGGCGGGATGCGGTTGTACTTCTGCAGTCAAAACCGGAATGAAGACACTCTCCACGGCCCATTTGACGGGGATTGCGGGTTTGGAGCGCAGCGACATCCACACCCTTCTGGATACGGCGACTGAATTCAAGGAAGTGCTCAACCGGCCCATCCGCAAGGTTCCTTCTTTGCGTGATCTCACTGTGGCGAATTTGTTTTTCGAGAATTCGACGCGCACCCGGCTGTCGTTCGAGCTCGCGGAGAAGCGGCTCTCGGCGGATGTGGTGAATTTTTCGGCTTCAGGGTCTTCGGTGTCAAAAGGCGAAACGCTCGTCGATACCGTCAACAACATCCTCGCCATGAAGGTGGACATGGTCGTTATGCGCCATCCCCATCCCGGTGCTGCGCGGTTCCTGGCCGAGCGAATCCCGAAAACACCGGTCATCAATGCAGGAGATGGCACCCACGAGCACCCCACCCAGGCCCTGTTAGACGCATTCAGTTTGCGAGAGAAACTCGGGGATTTGGAAGGAAAGAAGATTGCCATCGTCGGCGATATTCGGCATTCGCGCGTGGCCATTTCGAACATCCTGTGTCTGCAGTTGCTCGGAGCGCACGTCCGGGTGTGCGGACCGCGCACCCTGGTTCCGCGCCATATCGCTTCCCTCGGTGTGGAGGTGTCGCATGACCTCGATGCGACGTTGCGGTGGGCGGATGCGGTGAACATGCTCCGGATTCAGCTCGAGCGCCAAGGCGGGGAGGGACGGGTTCCGTACTTTCCATCGTTGCGCGAATACGCTCGGGAGTTTGGGGTGGACCGTGAGCGGCTCGAGCGTTTGGATCGGGTGCCGTGGATCTTGCACCCCGGCCCCATCAACCGCGGTGTGGAAGTCACAAGTGAAGTCGCCGATGGGCCCTGGTCTGTGGTTCTCGATCAAGTGGAGAACGGCGTTGCCGTACGAATGGCTGTGCTCTATTTGCTCGCGCCTGTTCGTCCTTGAGGGATTGGGTTATATTTACCGCACAACTTGCGATTCATGAAATTTTCAGTTCAGCAGGGAGAGGGCATTGCTACAGTGACCTCCCACGTGGAAAAACTCGATGCACTGCACGCCCCTGATTTAAAGGCTGAGTTCGTGCGTCTTTCAAAAGAGGGAATCACCCGAATAATCCTCGATTTGTCCGGTTCATTGTATTGCGACAGCAGCGGATTGAGTGCTGTCCTGATCGGCAATCGGGTCTGCCGGGACGCTGGGGGGTCATTTGTGCTTGCAGGATTGCAACCAACCGTCGAGCGGTTGGTCCAAATCAGCCAACTCGACCGCGTGCTGACCATCGTACCTACCGCCTCAGAAGCCTATGACCTCGTGGTCATGGAGATGACTGAAAACGAGCTGGGAAAAGAATCTAACGATTGACCGTCATGCAGAAGTACTTTGTTCTGGCAGCCGTTGCCAGTGTGCTTATCGGAACCAGCACAGGGGTTAGTGCCCAATGCACTGCTGACTTTGACTTTGGTACAGCAGAATATGGAGCATCTCCGGATGCGTCGTTAGGGGAGCAGTTTGCCCAGGGAACGGTAGGTGTAGCGTATTCCGATGTGTTTCACGTGCTCGTCCCGGTGGATGCATCTGCCATCGATCCTGCATTCGCGCTTCCTCTCGATTCTGTTCAACTCATTTCGGCCACGTTACTCGATCCAGTCACGGGGAATCCCATCGACTTCGGTGCGTTAGGAATGACCATCACCTGCAACAACGGCGGGACGGCTTCCGATCCGTGCACCTTCCTGGCTGGAGGACAGTACTGCGCGGAAATCGCGGGCACCCCGACGCAACCCGGATCGTACCAAATGAGCCTGGATGTACTCGCGTGGGTCACGGTCTTCGGGATTCCCATCGGCCAGCCGTATCCGTTCACTGGCTACACGCTTGAAATCCTTCCTTCCGGAACGAATCAGGTGGCTGAGACAGGATCCTCTTTCGGTCTACAGGTTTCGCCTAACCCGAGTTCAGGGGAGAGCCTGGTGACCTGGACCTCGAACGGCCCTGCGCAGATCGAAGTCGTTGATGCTTCGGGGAGGCTGGTCCATGCAGAACAGTTTTTGCTCTCTGGAGGTCGATGGGATTTGGCGGAAGCCCAGCTGCAGGCAGGCACCTACCTGGTTGCTGTGACTGAGGCGGGTCGCCGGAGCACTGCCCGCGTGGTGGTGTTCTCGGGCCGCTGAGCATTGACAGTGCGTGTCGGACTTCCGTGTCGTCGTCCTCGGTTCGGGGGCTGCAGTGCCCACCCCTGAACGTGGGACTACGTCGGTCTGTGTGCTGTTCCGTCAGCACGCCTTTCTCGTAGATGCGGGTGAAGGAGTGCAGTTAGCGCTGCGCAAGGCCCGAATCCGCTTCCACGGAATTACAGGGATTTTCATCACCCACTTGCACGGGGACCATGTGCTGGGGTTGCCGGGTTTGCTGAGCAGTTTGTCGCTGCTCGGGCGTACCCGAGAGCTGCACGTGTGGGGGCCCACCGGACTTCAGGCCTGGGTTCAGGCGACAATCGCTACGACGCGGACCCACTTGAGCTTTCCCGTTGCGTTTCATGTTCTCCACGAAGAACCTGGCCTGTGCTGGGAATCCAGTGATTTTCAGGCAACGGCTTTTCCGGTGCGCCACCGCATACCGTGTTGGGGCGTTCGCTTCGACGAACGACCACGTCCACCGCGTTTGAACAAGGCGGTAGTCAATACAGGGTTGCTGTCGATCGAAGCGTTGCGCGCGCTCAAGTCCGGAGTAACCGTTCAAGACATCACCGGGGGAACGGTTCGGCCGGAAGATGCGCTGCTTCCTCCGGATGTTCCGCGGTCCTTCGTGTATGCCTCGGACACCTTGCCCTGTGCAGGCGTGATTGCGTCAAGTAGGGGAGCTGGACTGCTGTTTCACGATTCCACGTTCGCAGATATCTTGCGTAAAAGAGCAAAGGAAACCGGACATTCTACGGCGATGCAAGCCGCAGAAATTGCAAAGGAAGCGGGGGTAGGCACCTTGATGCTTGGTCATATTTCTGCTCGGTATGCACATCGATCGGACGAGCTGCTTGAAGACGCTCGGTCCGTTTTTTCTGAGTGTATCGTCGCCCGGGATGGTCTTGTAGTGGAGGTTCCGCGTGGACATTCCGTTGAGAAGTTTTCGCGTGAATAGAGGGTGAGTTCGCCCACCTCGGGGTAGTTTCGCGGTCTCATTTGACCCATGAAGGCCGCTTCATTTCAGATCCTGATTGCCAGCTCCTCCACACTTATGCGTCGGGGAACGCGAGCCGTGCTCGCAGAGGTGATGCCAGAAGGGGATTGCAGGGAAGCCTCTACAGACGAGGAGTTTGAGGGCCTCTGCAAGGAAGGAGCTCCAGAGCTGGTTATAGCGGATCCCTGCTCGAGGGGGTTTTCCCTGGCCACGCTTCAGGAGATGCGCCGCAAGCATCCGGCGATGAAGGCGCTCGTGGTGTCCGATGGATTGCACGGCATCCACTTGCTGGATGCAGTGCGCTCAGGGATTGAGGGCTTCTTGCGCGCGGACTGCGATGCCCAGGAGGTGCGGGATGCGTTGAAGGCATGCGCCGCTGGGTCGAGTTTTATGTGTGGCCAAATCCTCGCCGCACTCGGCGAGGAGGGGGTAGACGTCGAGGCCCTCCGGTGCGGTGCATGGACGTGCGAACCCGTTTGGCTCACGGAACGGGAGCGCGAAGTACTCACGCTCATCGCTGAGGGACTGACGCACAGTCAGATAGCGGAAAAGCTGCACGTAAGCAGCCACACGGTGATTGCTCACCGCAAGAACATGCAGCAGAAGTTGGGGGCGCGCAATACCGCTTCGCTCGTGATTTCAGCGGTACGGCTGGGCCTGGCTGCTCCGAACCGCTTCCTGTTCAAGGCGTAGACAGGGCCCAGGAGGTTTGGTGAGCGGAGTTGCAATCGCGACCTTTGCGGAAACCTTCGGAAATGCTCGATACCCTTGACCCGTTTGTCCACATCCCGGTGGCGCAAAGCCGCCTCCCCGAAGTGGACTTCGACCGGTTGCAGTTTGGACGGACATTCTCCGACCACATGTTCCTGCTCGAGTATGCAAATGGCGCCTGGCAGCAGGGCCGCATCGAGCCCTATGGACCATTTACACTCAGCCCTGCATCCATGGTCTTCCACTACGGCCAGGCCATTTTTGAAGGGATGAAGGCGTACCGCCAAACCGACGGCACGGTCTCCCTGTTCCGTCCGGGAGCGAACATCGCCCGGTTCAACCGTTCTGCAGCACGCATGAGCATGCCCGCGGTACCGGAAGATGTGTTCATGGATGCTTTGACGGCGCTGCTGCGCGTGGATGAAGCTTGGGTGCCTTCGCGCGAAGACAGCTCACTGTATCTCCGGCCGTTCATGATTGCGACTGACCCGTTCATCGGGGTGCGGCCCAGCGAAACCTATGTCTTCGCCATTTTCACCTGTCCGGTGAATGCATACTATACAGAGCCTGTACGCGTTAAGGTGGAAACCCACTTTACCCGAGCATGTCCTGGTGGAACTGGCGCAGCGAAGGCAGCTGGCAACTACGCGGGTTCGTACTTCCCCGCATCCCGAGCTCAGCAGCAGGGATACCACCAACTCCTGTGGACCGACGCCACAGAGCACGCCTATGTCGAAGAGAGCGGGACGATGAATGCCATGTTCGTCATCAACGGGGTGTTGACGACTCCCGTTCTGAGCGATTCGATTTTAGCTGGAATTACCCGCGATTCTGTGCTCACCTTGGCCAAGGATTTGGGCATTCCGACGGAAGAACGACGCGTGGCGGTGGCCGAGTTGCACTCCGGAATTCTGGATGGAACCGTGACCGAGGCCTTCGGGGTGGGGACTGCGGCGACGATTGCGCCCATGGCTGCGATCTCGTTCGACGGAAACGATTTGGCTTTGCCGAATCCTTCCGAATGGCGCATCGCACCGCGACTCAGTGTGGAACTCGATGCCATCCGGAGAGGTCGAATCGAGGACCGTTTCGGTTGGAATATCCCGGTCTAACGATGCGTTTTCAGTCTACGGTTGCCGCATTCGGCATCGCAGTGGGCGGGGTGTTCACTACCGTTACCGCCCAAGTGCACCGGGTGCCGGTCGGGGCGGGTGCGACACCCGTGGCGTTAGCTGGCGATTACCGCGCGCTGGGATGGAATCCAGCGGGTCTCACCTTCCATCCGCTTTTCCCGAACATGAAGGGAACAGCGGGCGGTTTAGAAGGGGGATTCTCCGTGGAATCGGATGTGTTCAACCGGCAAGACCTGTGGGACGATGCCCTGAACCGCGGGGAAGGGGACAGCAGTTGGACGGGATTGAATGCACGTGAATGGGCGAGTCGGCTGGCCTCGGATCGGATTCGTTGCGATGCGGAGTTGCTCACGGCTTCGGCCTACCGGCGCACAAAACGGTGGGGCTTCGCCTATTCTGCCCGCCAACAAATCACCGGCGACCTCCAGCTCGGGAGCGTCGCTGCCCAGCTCCTCGTGGCCGGTGGCGCAGCGTCGGTGTTTGATCAGGTCATTCTTGCATCCGGCGAC
>JBMTYE010000102.1:0-6322 GCA_049454255.1 Flavobacteriales bacterium | reverse complement strand
GAAATGCGTGATGCATGGGACAGGGTTTCAGGCTGTTCTAGCGCAAGTTTCTGGCGGGCTTCAATGCTCAAGGCGGTCAAGCGGTCGTAGGCAAATCCTTTGGGAATTCGGATGCCCTCGAGTTTCCCGAGACGATCGGCTAGAGCGCGCTCCTTCGCAATATAACCTACATACTTCATTTCGATTTCCACCGTATCGCGCACCTCCTTGGAGGCGCCGACGAATGCCGTGAGTTCGGTAGACATGTCGAGGACGTCGGAGAGCGACAGTTCGGGTCGCGTCACGAGGGTGGCGGCCTTGACCTTTTGGTTCAATGGAGCGGAGGATCTGCGGGCAAGGACAGGAGCAGCGAGCTTGGGGTCGATGCTGGTGGAATGCAGCATACGGTTCAGAGCCTGAGTCGAAGTGCGTTTTTCGTTGAGCCGTTGCAAGCGGGATTCGTGAGCGAGCCCGATGGAATGTCCGAGTGGAGTAAGGCGTTCGTCTGCATTGTCTTGGCGCAGGAGGATGCGGTACTCTGCCCTCGAAGTAAACATCCGGTAAGGCTCTTGTGTCCCTTTGCTGACCAAATCATCGATGAGCACACCGATGTAGGCGTCACTCCTTCGCAGGACCACCGGCTCCATGTTCCACGTGGAACGCGCCGCATTGATTCCGGCCATCAGGCCTTGGGCGGCGGCCTCTTCGTAGCCTGTTGTGCCATTGATTTGGCCCGCGAAATAAAGGCCTGGAATGGATTTGGTCTCTAGGCTGTGGTGAAGCTGTGTAGGGTGGAAGAAATCGTATTCCACCGCATATCCAGGGCGGAAGAATGCGGCACGTTCGAAGCCTGGAACCAAACGAAGTGCACGGAATTGGATGTCCTCCGGTAGACTTGTTGAGAATCCGTTGACGTACACCTCGACGGTATTCCATCCCTCGGGTTCGACAAACAGCTGATGTGAATCTTTGTCTGCGAACCGGTCAATTTTGTCCTCAATGCTCGGGCAATACCGGGGTCCGAGTCCTTGTATCCGGCCAGAGAACATCGGCGATCGATCGAACCCTTCTCGTAGCATGTCGTGCACATCGGTGTGGGTGTGTGCAATGTGGCAGCTCATTTGGCGCGTTAACCGCGGCGTATCCGTGAAAGAAAACCGTTCGGGTTCTGGGTCGCCGAGTTGCTCCTCCATACGGGAGTAATCGAGGGAACGTCCGTCAATTCGCGGCGGAGTCCCTGTTTTCATCCGATCCGATGTAAAGCCCAGGTCTTGAAGTTGCTCTGTAATCCCAGTTGCAGATCGTTCTCCAGCGCGGCCACCACCGAATTGTTTTTCGCCGATGTGCATGATACCGTTGAGGAATGTGCCATTCGTCAGGACCACCGCCTGAGCGCGAATGTCCATTCCCAGGGAGGTGCGCACCCCAGCACAGCGGTTGTTTTCGATGAGAACACCGGTGACGGAATCCTGCCAAAAGTGAAGATGCTGCATGGATTCAAGGCGGAGGCGCCAAATCTCAGCAAACCGCATCCGGTCGTTCTGGGTTCGCGGGCTCCACATGGCTGGACCTTTCGACCGGTTCAGCATGCGGAATTGGATCGCGCTGTGGTCGCTTACGATACCAGATTGTCCACCGAGAGCGTCGATTTCCCGCACGATTTGGCCTTTAGCGATTCCGCCCATCGCAGGGTTGCAACTCATTTGGCCTATGACCCCCATGTTCATGGTAATCAGGAGAGTAGAAGCGCCAAGCTGGGCCGCAGCGGCAGCAGCTTCGTTTCCGGCGTGGCCCGCGCCGACCACGATGACATCGTAGCTAGAGAGCATGGTTTAGGAGGGAAATTCAGACAGCCAGTGGTCCTCTTGGGACCGCATTGATTCTTTTTCGCTCGGGCTGGAATCTGTCCAACCACACAGGTGGAGCACTCCGTGTACAAGGACACGGTAGAGTTCATTTGAAAATGAAACAGCGCCAGATTTTGCGTTCTCTCGAACGCGATCGAGGCTCACGAATAAATCACCGGAAATCAAGTCTCCCGCGCAGTAGTCGAAGGTGATGATGTCTGTATAGTAGTTGTGGTTTAGCGATAATCGGTTCAGTTCGAGGAGGTAGGCATCGCTGCAGAATATAACCTCGACTTCGCCGAGTTCTTTTGCATGGGACTCAATCACGTGGAGCAGCCATGCTTGGATCTTCCGCTTGTTTCTGCAGGTCCAAGCGGTGTCAGCACCGCTGAAGCGGATGGGCATCAGGATTCGGAGATGACCCCATGAAAGCTCATTTCCACGATGCGGCCGTGGTCGAGAAATTCACAAGTATCCGAGAGTTGGCGCATGAGAAAAACGCCACGTCCGTTCGGTTTTTCGAGATTTTCTGGAGCCGTCGGATCGGGAATCGACTGGTAATCAAATCCGGGACCGTGGTCGGTGATGCGGAAGAAAAGTGTGCCCGCTTCCCGCATTTCGAGATCGACAACCACATCGAGCCCAGGAGTCATGCGGTTGCCATGCACGATGGCGTTGTTAACGGCTTCCGTCATGGCAATGAGCACATCGCCGTAACGAAGTTCGTCAAAGCCGTTCGTTTCACGGACCTCGTCGATGAGTCGTTCAACGAGCGCAATGTTCTCAGGAACAGAGGCGAACCGCAACTGCTGTATGGTCTGCATCATCGCTTAGGGAATGGCTTACTTCGGTCCGTCCAAAGTATTGAAATATTCGTTGACCCGTTGCCGGTAGAAGGGGTCGAGCTCAAGTGGAATCGTGCGAAGCAATTCGGCCTCGCGCTCTTTTCGGTTCAAGAAGTCAAGCAAAGACGGTGGTGGTATACGTTCACTATCCCGTCCAGTGCGCGATGTGCGCTCAGTGTCTTCGCCGCGTTTGCGCTCGGCATTTTCCGCCTCGAGCAGGCGGGTTTCGATATCGCGTTGGCGCTTGAGTGTTTCCGGGTTAAGGGTTTTTCGCACCAAATCGCGTTCGATTTCCTCCATCTGGCGGGCAATTTCCTTCATCCCATTGCCCTGACCGGATCCGTCTTCGTTGAGTTCCCCGGCTTTCTTCTCTGCCAAACGCCGCAATGCCGCCTGCTGCGCAGCCAATTTAGCCCACTGCTCACTCAGGCCGCGGCTTCCGGCACCTTCACGGCCCATGCTGTCCTTCATTTTCTGAAGTTGTTCACCGAGAGCAGTTTGCATGCGTTTCAGGTCGCCAGCACTGACCTTGGATCCGTTGCCTCCAGGCTTTTCACAGTTTCCGGAGCCGGGTTGGGCGTTTGCCATGGCCTGCTGCATTTGCCTCAGCGCCTCGTCAAGGAGGAGAGCGAGGTTGTTGAAGCTGGTCATGACGTATTGCTGGTCGGCTGTGATCGAAGCGGTTTGGCGTTCACCAAACTGGCCTAACGCTTTGTCCATATGGTGATGAACAAGCCCTATTTCCCGATGGACCGCGGCGGAGAGTTGGGGAATGCGTTTGGCGAGTGCAAGGAGCGAATCCTCGACCATCCGGCTATCATCACGTAACCTGCGCTGGGTCTTTCCGTGGGCGCTGTACCGGGGGTCGTCAGGGCCCGTGGTGCGCACCGCTTCCATCACGGTTTCCTGCTCGAAGGAGAGCGAGAGTACGTTCTCAAGGAGCGCCCGAAGTGCTTCGAGGTCTTCGCTTTGCTGTTCGCCTTCCATGGCCTGCATCATGGCCGACATCTGCTGGGCCATCTCCTGCATCTGCTTGCCCGCCTTTTTCTGTGAATCAGAGGCTTTCGATGGTTTTCCGGAGTTCAGTTGTTCTGAACTTTTATTCAGTTCATTTTGAATTTCCTGTTCCTCCTGAGCCGTATCTGGCATCGGATTCGGGTTTTCAAGCTCGTTATTCTGCTTTTCGAGCTCCCGCAACTCTTCCTGCAGTGCATCGAAGCGGTCGTTTAGCTGCTCCTGCCGCTCTTTTAGGTCTTCGGGGGAGTCGGCGCCGGTCCGTGTATCCTCTGCAAGGTCAAGCTGGTCCTCTGCGAGCTGTTCGAGCTCTGAGGACACTTCTTCCATCCGCATTTCCCACTCCATCTGCTTGAATTGCTCGAGCGCACGATCGAGTTCTTTCTCAAGCGATTCCTGGTTGATGTCCAGCTCATCGAGCCGCTCCTTCATCTCATCAAGAACGTTATCCCCTTGTTGCTCTAGGAGATCCCGCAGCTCCTGCATGAGATCCTTCATTTCGTCCGACAGCATGTTCTCGAGCATCTGCTGGAGCATTTCCTGCTTTTCGAGAATGCGCGTTTCTGTCTCCGAGAATTCAGCGGCACGGTCGGTCCGTTGTTCGTTTGTTCGCTGCAGTTCTTCGAGCTGTTTCCTCAGTTCTTCCTGGCGTTTCAGGAAGTCTTCCAGCGCGCGTTTGTCTTGCCAACTCAGGTCTTTCCCCTCGCGCAGCGCCCGTTCGATGTCCTCGAGTTCCCGGCTGAGTTCTCGGGCGTCCTTGAGGGCCTCTTCGAGATCCTCGGCCAATGCCTCACCCGCGGCATTGCGTTCTTCGCGCAGTTCCTGTGCGTCTGGTGCATCGAGAATCCGCACCTGGGACCGCGTGGATTTCGGGCCGCGGATGCCATCGTTGTCCCACACCTCGAACCAGTACTCTAAGACGTCACCTGCGCCGACCCCCAGGGATGTCGCGTCCCAGCGGTAGGTGAATACATCACGTGCTCCACCGGGTCGAGCAAGCGGGATGCGTTCTACCGTCCCAGGGGCTTTGCTGCCCTCGATCCAGCGCACGACAAGCTCAAGTCGCGTCAATCCGTAGTCGTCTTGCACCCAGCCTTCGAATTGGCGCAGGGTGCGGTAGACCGAGTCCGGGGTTTCCTGCACGGCGATTGCCGGGGCGGCGTCAGGCAGGACGCGGATTCCAAATTTCATGGGATCGCGCGGTGCAGACGATGCATGGATGGGGAGGACGCTGTACTCGATGGTTTCGGACGCCGTATAGGTGTAGCTAAAGCGCCCGGCAGCCCCCCGTTCCGGATCGACTTCCTTCGTTCCGATGGTGAAACTGAGTCGTTCGGTGTCGCGGGTTGCAAATGTCCAGGTGAGCACAGTTCCCTCAGGAACCACCACATCACCGGTGTTTTCGAGCGTGCGTACGCCCACGCCGGTGTATGCGGGTGCTGCGGCGCGGAGGGAGAATCCAGCAAGCGTCGGCACCGGTACGGCCTCGATCAGGTACTCTCGGGAAACCACCCCGCCCCCGCTAAAACGGAATGCAACATCTTCACGCACAGCGGGAACGACGTGCCGCCACGTGTCCGGGCCGGCCTGTTCCATCCGGTGTTTACCTCCTCCGTACTCGATGAACACCGCCGCCGGCCGGACCTTGCCTTCTGTAGTGACCAGCACCTCGACCGATGAGGATACTGAAACCTGCAAATCGGTGGATTTCAAAATGAATTGGAATGGTGCTGGACGCTCGAATTCGGTTCCATAGGCCACAATGCGCGCAGTGGGTTCCCGCAGGAACTCGGGTTTCCACAGAAAGAGGAAAGCAACCGCCGCTGCAGGGGGAAGCGCCCAGCGGACCATCCTTCGGGTGGAAGCGACGTCAATGGCTCCGACGAAAGGCACAGACTTGAGCTGTTCTGTGCGTTGTCGGATGCTCGCTCGGATGAGGTCCCGGGTTCCTTCCGGGGCGACATCGAACTGAGCGTTCAGCTGCAACGTGTTGAGCAGCCGGTCTGCCACTTCGGGGAAGTGATCGCCGATGATTTGGCTTGCGGTGGCATGGTCAAGACCGCCTCGGATCTTGAACAGCTTCAGCGCCGGCAGCAGAATACCCCGAACGGCGACAACCGCTGCAAGCGCAAGGAAACCATAAAACAACACTGCCCGACCACCGGTGCCGAACCGACCGAAGTGCTCAGCAACTGCGACGGCGAGGTATCCGGCTAGGACCGCCCCGGTGGCCATCAATGCACCGCGCAGCGCCGTGTTCCGGTGGTGCCGGCGAATGAAATCGTCTAACCGGGAAATCAGTTCCTCGGCCTCTGATGAAGGGTGGTGCATCGAACGTCCTAAGGTACAACGCAGAATTCCCTTGAAATGACTCAGTGTTTCACGGCTTTTTCAGTCAGAATTGTGAATCCATCGGTGGCGTGGATGGTGTAGGTTCCGGTGGGAAGGTCGCTGAGGTCGATGGAGAGGATTTGGCCTGCGGCGGTCGCCGGAAGTGTCCAGCTGCGCACAGGCCGCGTCATGGCGTCGTACGCGGTGACCTCCCAGGATTCCCCCACCGGAGCGACTGCCGCAGCGAGCCCAAACACCCCAGAACTTGGGTTCGGGAAGACGACCAAACCGCCGACAAAACCGTTC
>JBMTYE010000101.1:0-6350 GCA_049454255.1 Flavobacteriales bacterium | reverse complement strand
GGCCACAGCCATGCGGTTGAAGCCCAGCTCTTCCACGTCAAAGAGCGCGACGAGTACCAGCGCCTGATTTTTAAAGCCGCCGCGAACGACAACTACCCGTCCTCCGGTGGCGGGCACATACGGGATGCCTATGTGCAGACACTGAGCCACCTGGCTGGCCTTCACGTGGATGAGCGCACGAACGAGAGCTGTATCGTGTACCTGAACGGCCAGTACTGGGGGGTGTATGAGTACCGCGAAAAGGTGGACGACATCGATTTCACGGACTACTACTACGATCAGCCGCGCCACTTCGTCGACTTCATCAAGACGTGGGGTGGAACGTGGGTGGAGTACGGCAGCAATGCCGACTGGCAGCCGCTGGTGAACTTCATCACCGGCCAAGACATGTCAGTCGCCGCAAACTACGACTACGTAACGAGCGTGTTCAACGAGATGAGCATCATTGATTACGTGCTCCTCAATTCGTTCGTGGTGTGCGCGGACTGGCTGAACTGGAACACGGCCTGGTGGCGAGGGCGGCACCCGGACGGCGACGGCCGCCGCTGGCGCTATGCCTTGTGGGACATGGACAATACGTTCGGCCACGGTGCGAACTACACGGGTATCCCGAACCAGTCTGCAAACGCGGATCCCTGCAATCCGGAGTCGCTCGGCAATCCGGGTGGACAGGGCCATATCCCGATTTTCAACGCGCTGCTGGAGAATGAGACGTTTTGGGCCACCTACATCAACCGCTGGGCGGACCTGAGCAACACCCACTTCAGCTGCGACCGCATGCACGAAGTGCTGGACAGCATGGTAGCGGTCATCGACCCGGAAATGCAGCGCCACGTGCAGCGTTGGGGCGGGAACTACGCCGGTTGGCAATCAAACGTGCAGGAAATCCATGACTTCATCGACGACCGGTGTGCCGCTACGCTCATCGGTGGTCTTGAGGATTGCTATGAGGTTGAGGCGGTTTCCGTCACGGTCATCATCGATGGCCTCGGGGAGGTCGAGTTGAATTCGGTCGATATCGGCCCCGCGGACAGTCCGCTGTCTGCGACGTATTTCGCTGGGGTTCCGATGCAGCTCACGGCGGAGGCGACACTGGGCATGGACTTTATCGGTTGGGAGGTCGTGAGCGGAGATGTGGTGCTGGTGGATCCGATGAACCCGGTGTGGAACTTCGTCTTGTCTGGCGATGTTGAGCTTATCGCCCATTTCGCGCCAGCCATGGATCCGCAACCGGTCGTGTTCCGGGTGGATCCTCCAGGGGCTGGCTTCATCGCGGTCGACGGCGCGGTGCTCGCGGCGTTGCCAGCGACAGAATTTCTCGTCGGCAGCCACAGCTTCGCCGCGACGCCGGTGGATGAGTGGCATGTCTTTACCGGTTGGACGACCACCGGTCTCGGGGTGACGCCTTCTGCCGTCACAGCGAATGTTTCTTGCTTTGTAAACCAACCGGACACGATCACCGCCCACTTCGCGGAAATCCAACATGTCGAGGTGGTAGTCCGTGTCGAACCACCCGGCGCCGGAACGGTCCGCATCGAGGGCGGAATTGTGGTGAGCGACTACTGGGAAGGGGGACTGGAGCCGGTAGGTCCGGTAGACGCCTCGGCCACGCCGGCGGAGCATTTCGAATTCGTCCGGTGGGCGGGAGCGTATTCAAATCCGTCTCCCGGACCGGCTTTCTCGGAGGTCGCGTTCCCGGTGGAGGAAGCCGACACCCTGACGGCATACTTCCGTCCCGTGGACTTCGCACTGTATGTACCGTCGGCGTTTTCTCCGAACAACGACGGGTTGAACGACGCGTTCTTGCCGGCCGGTGCAGCTTGGGGAGGGGAGAACTACCGGTTTGCCGTTTTCAACCGGTGGGGCGAGCCGGTGTTCCTCAGCGTGGTACCCGGCCAGCCGTGGATCGGGGAGCACCAAGGGGCTGGCGCTGAACACTACGTGCCGGATGGGGTGTACCTGTACGAGGTGACGGCGGTCGATGTGCACACCGGGGTTCCGGTAAGCCGGTCGGGCTGGGTTCAGGTGGTGCGCTGAGATCGGTGGACGTACCAGGTGTTCGCGGACAGGGCGAGAACGACGATGCCCATGCCGGCTGCAGCGCCGAGGCTGAGGCGTTCGTCGAAGAGGAAGTAGCCGAAGGCCGCCGCGGCGAGGGCACCCACGTACTTGAAGGGCATGATGGTGCCGGCGGTGTCGCGGTGCAGGGCGATGGTCATGGCGATTTGGGCCAGGACGCTCAGCACGCCGATGGCCGCAGCTTCCCCCCATTCGACAGGCGACAGGGGATGCCAGTCCCAGGCCACGGGCAGCGCGGTCACGGGGACGGCGATGAGGTGGAACCACAGGACGATGCCGACGGGATGGTCCGTGTCGCGGCACCGCGTAGTGGCAACGTATGAGACTGCGGCGAAGGCGGCACTGAACAAGCCCAGCAGCCACATGTCCCACGGCACAAAGGGATCGAACCCTTTGATGAGCACCACGCCCACGAAGGCGGTGGCGAGCAAGGCCCACTGGACGGGCCGGGTGGTTTGGCCCAGTACGGGGCCCGCAAGCAATACCGTGAAAATCGGGCTGGTATACTGGATCACCGTGGCAGAGGCCAAGGGAATCGTGCGCACGGTGTGGAAGAAGGCGGAAAGCGAGATAACGCCGGCCACGCCGCGGATGAGCATCCACGTGCGGTTCGTGCCGAGCACCGGCAGCCGGTGGACCGCTAGGTACCCCGCCGTCACCACCAGCGACAGCGCCGACCGCAAAAACACCAACTGCAAAGTAGGTAGGTGGCGCAAATCCTTCACGAGCACGTTCGCCGCGGCGAACAGCAGTACCGAGACCACCATCCACCCGATGCCCCTGCCGGCTCGCTCCATCACATGTTGCGCCGGTAGGCCCCGCCCACCTCAAACAGCGCATCGGAAAGCTGCCCCAGCGAACACGACCGCACTGCCCCCATGAGCGCGTCGAACACGTTCCCGCCTTCCACCGCGGTCCGCTGCACGTCAGCAAGGGCGGCCGGCGCCGTGTGGGCATTCGCGGCATGCAGCGCCGCGAGCTGCGTCAGCTGGTCCTCCTTCTCTTGTTCGGTGGCCCGGATGACCTCACCCGGCACGATGGTGGGCGAGCCTTCGCGCGACAGGAACGTGTTCACCCCGATGATGGGGTACTCGCCCGTGTGCTTCAGCGTTTCGTAGTGAAGGCTCTCTTCCTGGATGCGCGACCGCTGGTACATCGTTTCCATGGCGCCCAGCACGCCGCCTCGCTCCGTAATCCGGTCAAACTCCGCGAGCACCGCCTCCTCGACGAGGTCCGTGAGCTCCTCGATGATGAACGCGCCCTGGAGCGGGTTTTCGTTCTTCGCGAGGCCGAGTTCCTTGTTGATGATGAGCTGTATGGCCATGGCCCGCCGCACGCTGTGCTCGGTGGGCGTGGTGATGGCCTCGTCGTAGGCGTTCGTGTGCAGCGAGTTGCAGTTGTCGTAGATCGCGTAGAGGGCCTGCAGCGTGGTGCGGATGTCGTTGAAGTCGATTTCCTGGGCGTGCAGGCTCCGGCCGGAGGTTTGGATGTGGTACTTGAGCATTTGGGCCCGGGGCGAGGCGCCATAGCGCTCGCGCAGGGCCTTCGCCCAAATCCGCCGTGCCACCCGCCCGATCACCGCATACTCCGGATCGATGCCGTTCGAGAAGAAGAAGCTCAGGTTCGGCCCGAACGCGTCGATGTCCATCCCCCGGCTCAGATAGTACTCGACGTACGTGAAGCCGTTCGCCAGGGTGAAGGCGAGCTGGGTGATGGGATTCGCTCCAGCCTCGGCGATGTGGTAGCCGCTGATCGACACGGAGTAGAAGTTTCGGACCTGTTCGCGGATGAAGGCCTCCTGCACGTCGCCCATCAGCCGCAGCGCGAACTCGGTGGAGAAGATGCAGGTGTTTTGGGCCTGGTCCTCCTTGAGGATGTCGGCTTGCACGGTGCCCCGCACGTTCTGCAAGGCGTGGGCGCGCAGCCGCCGGTACGTCGCGGCGTCGAGCACCTCGTCGCCGGTGCACCCGAGCAGCATCAGCCCGAGCCCGTCGTTGCCCTCCGGCAGGTCGCCGGTGTAACGGGGGCGCGGGAGGCCGCGGGCCTCCCATTTGGCCTGCAACACCTGCTCTACTTGCTGCTCGAGACCCTCCGCGCGGATGAATTTCTCGCACTGCTGGTCGATCGCCGCGTTCAGGAAGAACGCCAGCAGCATGGGCGCCGGGCCGTTGATGGTCATCGATACGCTGGTCGCCGGATCGCACAGGTCGAAGCCGCTGTAGAGCTTTTTCGCGTCGTCGAGACAGCAGATGCTCACACCGCTGTTCCCCACCTTGCCGTAGATGTCCGGCCGCCGGTCCGGGTCGCGACCGTAGAGCGTTACGCTGTCGAAGGCGGTCGAGAGGCGCTTTGCGGGCATGCCGACGCTCACGTAATGGAAGCGCTTGTTCGTGCGTTCCGGGCCGCCTTCGCCTGCAAACATGCGGGTGGGATCCTCGCCTTCGCGCTTGAAAGGATAGATGCCCGCCGTGTAGGGGAAGGTGCCCGGCAGATTTTCTTGCAGGCTCCAGCGGGCCAAATCCTTCCAGCCCGACCACCGTGGCACCGCGACTTTCGGGATGCGCAAGTGGCTGAGGCTTTCCGTTCCGGTGCGGACTTCGATGATCTTGTCGCGGACGGGGTAGCCGAAGACCTCGGCCCGGTAGCGGTCGCGCAGCTCGGGCCAGGCCTCGAGCCAGGCCAGCAACTTCGGGTCGAGTTCGCGGGTGGCTTCGTCGGCCGCGGCTTCCACGGCGGCGCGCCCCGGGCCGGCCGGCAGGACGCTGGCCGCGGTCCGGAGGGCGTGCAGGGTGCCGGCGGCTTCGGCCTGGGCTTCCGCACGGGCGCCGTAGGCCCGGTTCGCTTCGGCGATTTCGCTGAGGTACCGGGTGCGGCTGGGCGGGATCACGAACCGCTTCTCTTCGTCTTCCGTGGGGAGGTTGAGGCGGGTCGTGAAGTCCTGGCCGGTCCGTTCGGCTAGGGTGCGGACGAGGAGCCGGTAGAGGCGGTTCGTGCCGGGGTCGTTGAATTGCGAGGCGGTGGTGCCGATGACGGGGAGGCTTTCGTCCTCCGCGTCCCAGAGGTCGTGGTTGCGCTTGAATTGTTTGCGGACGTCGCGCAGGGCGTCCAGCGCGCCGCGCTTGTCGAACTTGTTGATGGCCACCGCATCGGCGAAGTCGAGCATGTCAATTTTCTCGAGCTGGGTGGCCGCCCCAAACTCCGGAGTCATGATGTACAGCGACACATCGCTGTGGTCCATGATTTCGGTATCGCTCTGGCCGATGCCGCTCGTTTCCAGCACGATGAGGTCGAACCGGGCGGCCCGCAGCACCTGCACCGCTTCGGCGACGTGGCGGGAGAGGGCGAGGTTGCTTTGGCGCGTAGCGAGCGAGCGCATGTAGACGCGCGGCGTGTGGATGGCGTTCATCCGGATGCGGTCGCCGAGCAACGCCCCCCCGGTCTTGCGCTTCGAAGGATCCACACTGATCAGGCCCAGGCGCATCTCCGGAAAGTCCAGCAAAAACCGCCGGACTAACTCGTCCACCATAGACGATTTCCCGGCGCCGCCCGTTCCCGTGATGCCGAGTACAGGCACCTTCGGCACCTCCTTCCACGCCGTGGCGAACGCCGCATGGAATCCGGCCGGGTCGTTCTCTGCAGCCGAAATGCACCGCGCGATGTCCCGGACCTCGCCTGCCGCGAGCCGGTCGATCGCCCCGTCGAGCGCTGCGACATCGGGCACCGTCGCGAAGTCCGCGCGCCGCACGAGGTCGTTGATCATCCCCTGCAAACCCATCGCCCGGCCATCGTCCGGGTGGTAGATGCGCTCGATGCCGTAGGCGTGCAGCTCCGCGATTTCCGACGGCAAAATGGTCCCGCCGCCGCCGCCGAAGATCCGGATGTGTCCAGCCCCGCGGGCGTCGAGGAGGTCCTTCATGTAGCGGAAGTACTCCATGTGGCCGCCTTGGTAAGAGGTCATAGCGATGCCCTGGGCATCTTCCTGGATGGCGGTGGAGACGACCTCTTCCACGCTCCGGTCGTGGCCGAGGTGAATCACTTCGCAGCCCGACCGCTGCATGATGCGGCGCATGATGTTAATCGCCGCATCGTGGCCGTCGAACAGGCTTGCGGCGGTCACAATCCGCACCTTATGGGTGGGAACGTAGACGTCCGGCGTATCTGAGGAGGGGAGGACCATAGGCCAAATGTAGCCACAACCCCCGCCGCGGTCGGTCAGGGATGCAGTTCGCACCACCTCCGCAGGCGGTGCTCGGCGCTGCGCCGGATGTTCT
>JBMTYE010000100.1:0-6476 GCA_049454255.1 Flavobacteriales bacterium | reverse complement strand
CATCTATCCCGCGGAGGATGTCGTGCGCCAGGGGACAGATGTGCTCGCCTTTCGTTTGGCTCTGCCGGACACCTTGCCCTCCCGCAGCCTCGACCTGTTCGTCCTTTCAGACATCGACGGTTCCCTCCTGCTCTCGAATGCTGTCTTTGCAGAACACCATGCTGTTGATCCTGAGGTGGCAGTTGCGGAAGTAGATGTGCCTGACTACGCGCCGCAACTGGGCTTTCATTTTCCCTTTCAACCCAGGGTAGAAGAGACCATTCGCAACCTGATGTGGCACGTGCCCCTGTGGTTTTCCATGTTCGTACTCGCCGGCATCGCCTTCGTGGCTTCCATCCGCCAACTGGGTGCCGCTGGTGTTACCGCTTCCGACGAACGTGCGCGGTCCGCATCTGCTGTGGCGGTAGGGCTCGGCGTGGCTGGTCTGATTACCGGGAGTATTTGGGCACGATTCACCTGGGGAACGTGGTGGGTCGATGACCCCCAACTCAATGGCGCCCTCGTCACCACCGCGGCCTATGCTGGCTACCACATCCTGCGGGAGTCGGTCGACCGGCCGGCTCTCCGCGCGAGGCTCGGGGCGGTGTACAACCTCTTTGCCTTTGTGCTTCTAGTGATCTTGCTCTTGATCATGCCGCGGTTTTCCGAAAGCCTGCATCCGGGCAAGGGGGGCAACCCTGGGTTCAATACGTACGACCTGGATTCCAGCTTGCGGCTCGTGTTCTATCCGGCGGTACTCGGTTGGATTCTCACCGGGCTGTGGATGCAGCAGCTTATTCTCCGCATGGCGCGCCTGCGCGAACGCTGGGAACAAACTTCACAAGGAATAGGTTAACGCAATGCTAGCACTCTCGGAATCGGTCTTTCTAGGCTCGGGCAAAGCAGGGGTAGTTCTCGCTGTGGCCGGAGTGGTGCTGATCGGGCTGCTCGCGTGGATGCTGTGGGCAGAACGTCGGTTGACGCGTTTGGAACGCAAAATCAATCCACCTTCGAACCGCCCCTGACCCATGCGCCGGAGCCACATCCTTCTGCTTTTGCTCGTGGCCGGTATCGCCGGCACGTTCATAGCCACCTTTACCACGGCGACGCGCTCGGTCGGATTTGTCGAAGCAGCCGCCCAGCCCGGCCAAGAATTCAAGGTGTCCGGCACCCTCGTGCGGGAAGAACCGGTCGTATACGAGCCCGAAGTCGATCCAGGCACGACGCGGTTTACCATGCAGGACAAGCAGGGAGCCGTGCGCCAGGTGATTCTGCGCAAAGCCAAGCCCACGGGACTCGAAAACAGCGAATCCATCGACCTCTACGGTGCGATGGAAGGCGATGAGTTTGTCGCCACGGAGATGCTGATGAAGTGTCCGTCGAAGTACAACGAACAAAACCACGTCCTCATCGAGGACGACGGGCCCCAAGCAACACGATGACATGGAGTATGTAGGGGAATGGACAGCGGCGGCATGGGCAGGTCGAGCCCTGGTGGCCATCGGATTTGGTGCCGCGCTGGTGGCCACGGGTGCGTACGTGCGGAAGGAAGAGCGGATCGGGCGGTGGGCGTTTCGCATCCACAGCGTGGCCATGCTCGCCACCATTGCGCTCATTTTCGTGTTGTTTGCGGGTCACCGGTACGAATTCAATTACATCTGGAAGCACCTGAGCAATGCCATGCCCATGCGCTTCATTTTAAGCGCTTTCTGGGGAGGACAAGAAGGCGGATTCCTGCTGTGGATGTTTTGGCACATCGTGCTGGCGTTCTTCGTAATGCGCCGGCCTACCGCGTGGACCGTTCCGGTCATGGCGGTTCTCAGTGGCATCGAAGCGTTCTTAACCTCGATGCTGCTCGGGGTGTATTTCGGGGACTTTCAGCTGGGCCTAGACCCCTTCATTCTGCTGCGTGAATTGCCCGAGAACATCGGACTCCCGTGGACCTCTCGTCCGGATTATCTGACTGCATTCCCCCTCTTTGCGGATGGCCAAGGGTTGAATCCCTTGCTCCAGAATTACTGGATGACCATCCACCCGCCTACGCTGTTCCTCGGATTCGCAGCTGTTTCCATTCCTTTTGCTTTTGCGGCAGCGGGCCTGCAAAACCGAGAAGACCGCAGTTGGATACGGCCGGCCCTCAGGTGGTCGATTTTTGCCGTGGGCACCCTCGGCACGGGCATCCTGATGGGCGGGGCGTGGGCTTACGAAGCGCTGAGTTTCGGCGGGTTCTGGGCGTGGGACCCGGTGGAGAATTCCAGTCTCGTTCCGTGGCTGGTGTCGGTGGCCGGCGCGCACCTGTTGCTCATCAACCGGAATCGGCGGAAAGCCACCGGGCTATTCAGCACGACGTATTTCCCGATGCTCGCGTTTCTGCTGGTGCTGTACAGTACGTTCTTGACGAAAAGTGGCATCCTCGGAGACACCTCGGTTCACAGCTTCGTCGACAGCGGCATCCTCCCGCAATTGCTGGCCTATGTCCTCACCTTTGCCACGTTGGCCCATGCCTTGCTGCTGCGGGAACCGGCTTGGAGATGGGGAATAGCAGCGGGTGCAGCAGTGGCTGTTGCAGCCATGGTGAAGGGGTGGGCAGCCGAGGGCATGTGGGGACTCTTTGTCCTCTGGACCGTGGCGGCGGTTGTGGCCTACCGGAAGGAATTCCGTACCGCTGGAGAAGCAGAAGATGCCTTATGGACGCGCGACTTTTGGATGTTCGTCGGCAGTTTGCTGCTCTTGCTCTCTGCGCTGCACATCACGTGGCAAACGAGTATTCCCGTATTCAATGCGTTGCTCGCACCGTTTTCCGGAGCATTCCAGTGGGCTGGCGAGCAGTGGGGAAGTGAGCTGTTGATTGAGCTTGCGCAGCACGATTTGGCCCCCAGCACGGATTTCGAGCTAGCCTACCACCGCGTGCAGGTGCCGTTGGCGGTTTTGGTCATGCTGATTGTCGGCATGGCCCAATGGCTCCGGTACGGATCCACTCCGAACCCTGCTCGCATTTTCCGCCGCCTCGGATGGATGGCGCTCGTCGCAGCGGGATTGACCGCCGCATTCCTCCTCTTCGAAGATGTGGCCTGGTGGGAAGCACCGCGGGTGGCCTTGCTTTTTGCAGCGTTGTTTGCCGCGGTCGCCCAAATCGATTACTTCCGTGTCCTAGGCCGAGCAGTTTGGACTTCCTGGGGCTCTCCCCTTGCCCACCTCGGGTTTGCCCTGGTCATCTTCGGAGCCGTCTACTCCACGAGCCGAAAAGAGGTCATTTCGCGGAACGTAATCGGCGACTTGACCTCCCTCAGCGAGGAACTGAACAACCGGGAGGACATCCTGATGATGCAGGGAGACACCCTTCCTATCGGGCCGTACTTCGCGAGTTACCGCGATAAAGTCACGGAAGGCATCCATGTGCGGTTCCAGGTCGACTATTTCGACCGCATTCCCCGGCGATGGAAGCCCGGAGAAGTGGCCTACTACGAAGGCATGGTGTTCGAGGCGAAGGAAGAACACACCGCTTCGGACGAATTTGAGCGGGATATGGAACGGTACTGGACGTTTGTCCCGTTCCCGAATGCGCGCCAATCGCGCGACGCGGTGCGGTGGACCGCCGGTGCTCCTGGGCCTTTCCTCTTTACGCTCGAGCCCCGAATCCAGCTGAACGAGCAGATGGGCAATGCTCCGGAACCGGATACGCGTCATTCGGCCTTCAAGGACCTGTATACCCACATCAAATGGGGACGGGTAACCCCGCCAGAAACGGATGAGGATGGCTGGATGGGAGGAAGTTCGGAGGTGGTTGTCCCAGGCGACAGCATTTTAGCCGGTCGCATCCTGCTCGTCCTCGACAGCTTGCGTCCGATTCGGGACGACGAACGTCCAGATCGGGGACTGCTCGACCGGGACATCGCCCTCGCAGCCTGCTTTAGCCTGCGCGATCGCGACAAGGAAGGTGCTGCTGAGCCGCTGTACATCGTGCGCGACAGTCTGATTATCCCCGACATGCACGAGCCCGAAGGCTGGGGTATTCGCCTGCGCATCGACGCATTCGATCCGGCAACGGAAGCCGTTACGCTTTCGCTGTGGGAGCATGAATCTGTGCGCCGGGATTTCATTGTGATGCAGGCCGTGGTCTTCCCACACATCAATATTCTCTGGCTCGGGTGCGTCCTGATGGCGATGGGGTCGGGGTTAGCGGTTTGGGCACGCTGGAAGCGGGAACGGGTGCCATGAAACCGCTAGATCGCGTCGTACTTGTCGGCGCAGGTGGATTAGGAACTGGCCTTATTCCGGCCCTTCACACCGCTGGATGCGAGGTGGCTGCGCTCGCGGGGCGTTCGGAGGATGCGCTGCACGCCTGGTCGTTCGACTGGGCTACGACGGGGAGGCCGATGCCGCAGCACCTGACTGACCTCAGTGCAGCGCCGCAAGATGTCGATGCCTATCTCCTCGCCGTACCGGACAAGGCCCTGGAATCGGTGGCCTCCCTCCTGCCCTCCGGCATCCCACGCATTCACTTCGCAGGTTCAGGTCCGGACACCCTGCCCGGAGGGGCTACAGCAGCGGTTTGGCCGGTTCAGAGCTTTCCGAAAGGCCAAACGCGAAACTGGTCGAAAATTCATACGGTCGTGAGTTCTGAAGACGGCCAGTGGGCCGAAGCGGCAGCCGCCTGGGCGAGACAATTCGCCGCTTCTGCAACGGTGGTCGCGCAGGATCAGCGATGGCGGGCCCACCTCGCTGCGGTGTTCGCAGCGAACTACACGAACCGCATGTTCTCCCGCGCTCAGGAGCTTGCCGCGCAATCGGGCGTGCCGTGGTCCGCTTTTATTCCGCTGGTGGATGCGGTATGCGCACATGCCGTTGCTGGCGCATCGGCTGCGCACCAAACCGGCCCCGCACACCGCGGTGATACCCCTACGCTGCGTCTGCATCTCGACCTGCTTGGCGACCAGCCTGAACTGCGAGCTCTCTATTCCGCCTGTGCGGCAGATTTAACTCCGAACACTACCGATGAAACCTCCAGTTGACGTGGTCTTGTTCGCCTTCGATTACGACGGCGTGTTTACGGATGGGAGAATTTGGCTTCTGCCCGGAGGAATCGAAGCCCGGTCAGCCCACATCCGCGACGGGTATGCCGTCGTCAGAGCCATCGAGGCAGGCCTCCACATCGCGGTCATCAGCGGAGGTAAGGACGAAGAAGTGCGGTTGCGGTTGCAGCGTCTCGGCGTACAGGCGGTCCACCTCGGGGTGAAGGACAAGGCAGCTGTGCTGGATCAGGTACGGAGCGCATCCGGGTTGAGCTGGAGCCAGGTGGCCTACTTCGGAGATGATCTCCCGGATGTGCCGGCAGTACGACTGGCCGGGTGGTCAGCTTGTCCTTCAGATGCGGTTGCAGAAATCAAGGAAAGCGTCTGCGTGGTGGGGAAGTCCGCCGGTGGCGCTGGATTTGTGCGTGAAGTCCTGGAAGCCGCACTTCAGGCACGGGGCATTTGGCAGGCGGGTTGAGTACCTTCGCGGCGCTCATGGATCGCAACAACTGGATCGGAATCGGCCTGATGGCCTTGCTTTTTCTCGGGTATTCATGGTATATCCAGCCTTCCGAAGAGGAGCTTGCGGCCGCAGAAGCGGCGGAGCTCGCAGAAGCGGTTCGGGCAGATAGTTTGGCGGCGGTAGCCGCAGCCACCGCCCAGGTGGAAGCGCAAGTGCTTCAACTTGAAGCCGTTCCGGACACCATCCCGGCAGACTGGGCGGCCAAATGGGGAAGCTGGGCCACAGCCGTACCCGGTCGCGACACCGCTGTAACCCTCGCAAACGACCGCGTCGCTATTACGATCGCCAGCCGAGGAGCCCTTCCGGCCTCAGCTGAACTGCGCGACGGGTACACCCGCTACGGCGACGGCGCCCCGATCCGGCTCTGGGATCCCTCACGGTCCACGCTTTCGATGCGCATCGCTGGCGCAGGCCATCCTCCAGTCAACCTCGTGGATCTGCATTTCACCCCCGCAGCGGAAGGGGATAGCGCGGTGACCTTCACGGCGGTCGGATCCGCCGGTTCCATCGCGGTTCGCCATGCCCTGCGCGGCTACCAAATGTCCACGCGCATCACCTTCGCCTCCGCCATGCCCGACTCGGCACTGCTCGTGTGGGACGCCGTCGGTGAAGCGAACGAAAAGGGCATCGATTGGGAGCGCCAACACAGCGCCATCTACTACAAGGAGCAGGGCCTGAGCCGGGACTACCTGTCCGACGGTGGAGAAGACGACGCCGTCACGGAAGCTCCCCTCGAGTGGCTTGCCCTGAAGCAGAATTTCTTCAGTGCGCTCATCTCCACTCCTTCCGGATTTCCCGCGGGAGCTGTTCTGGCACAAGCCCCGCTGGGAGAAGATTCCACCGCTACGATGCGGTTCCAGGCCCAGATCCCTCTTGCTCCCGAACCGGGGAAAACAGCATATGTTCTGGATTTCTACTTCGGGCCAAACGACCTTCCTGCACTCGAGCAAACCGGCCTGGAC
>JBMTYE010000099.1:0-6478 GCA_049454255.1 Flavobacteriales bacterium | reverse complement strand
GATGGAAGCGCGGCCGTGCGGGTCTTCCCGCATCCTGCCCGCGACCGCTTCACGGTATCGACCGGCCGGGTCGAAGGGGTGCGCATCCGCGTTCTCGATGTCCGCGGTGCGGTGCTTGCGGACGAGCCCGCGGTGTTCGGGCAGTGGGTCGTCGACTGCAGCGGCTGGGCCGCTGGGGTCTACACCGTCGAGGTCGGTGGGGGAGTGGCCGTACCGGTCACTGTGGTGCGCTGACCGGCCCGAGCTCCAGCCAAAACGATCCGCCGTGGCGCTCGACCCCGGACGTATTCGGGTGCGCCCAAATGCCCTCCAGCCGGGCGGTCAGTTCGGCCTGTTCTGACACCCAAAACGCAGGCAGCATCGGCCGATACCGCTCGGGTGCAGCCGCGATGGCCACCGCCAGGAGGTACTGCTCGTTGTAGCCGCGGTCGCACATGTCCTGCGGGTAGTCCCACGGCAGGTAGACGTCGTGGATGTGCACGAGCACGCCGGCGGGCAGCGCGGGCAGCACCTCCATAAACAGGGCGGTCACATCGGAGTTCGGTAGGGAGCGGTGGCTGTTGTCGACAAACAACACATCGCCAGCCTCCAGCTGGCGCCAAACCCCCTCGTCCACCGCCTCAAACGGCGTCCGCACCGCGTGATCCACAAGCCCGTCCACCTCGGCCCGGGGAAACGGATCGACGCTGGTGATGTCCATCTGAAATCCCTCCCGGCGGGCTGTCCATGCGGCGAGTTTGGTCGAGTTCCCTGAGCCCACTTCCACGTACCGCCGCGGCCGACGTTCTGCCAGCACCGTGTGCAGGGCCGCCATGTCGAGACCGGGCAAAAAACCGTTGTTCCACCGCGGGGCAGCCGCCTCCGTCTCCTGCCCCTCCGGCCGAATCTCCTGCAACGCCGAGGCGCGGGCAGACAGGCAGTCCACCCACGCCTCGATGTCCGATCGCCGCGCTTCAATCGTCGCCGCCACAGCCCCCCAACCCGCCTGATCCGGCGTCCTCCTCGGCCGCAAATCCACGGGATAATCGAGGAACAGCGCCTGCCAACGCGGGCTCAGGGTGCGGTACAGCGTGCGGAGCATGGCCGCGAAGGTACGCTGCAGCTCACTGCGGCGTCAGCTCATGCGTATCGAGGTTGAGCAGGAACGTCTGGTTGCCGCGCGTGACCGTCGCCAGGTTATCGCACGTACCGTCGCCGTAATCGATGTGCACATCCGGACCCGGCCGCTCGATGTGCGTGGTCCCGGACACCGGGTAGCCGCAGGGCTGGTCGTGGACCACCGCCGTGAAGGTTCGGGTGCGCGTCCCGCCTTGGGGACCGGTCACCGTGGCCGTTCCATCGCGTCGGACGACGTTGTCGAAACATTCCTCGGTGTCGTATCCGGCGAGCCAAACCGCCGTCCCCTCCGCCTCCCGGCTGTACGTCACCCCGTTGCGCGCGATGCTGAGGTCGGAAGTGAACCCAAAGGTCGGCTGCCCGGAGGCGTTGAGTCCTGTGAAGGTCCGCGTCTTCGTGCCGTTCACGGTGCGGTTGCCCACCGCGAAATCCGCAAACGTCGCAGTCCACGTCGCCCCCTCGTCTGCGAGCATGTCGCCGGTGACCACGAGGGTGACTACGCCGCTTCGGGTGATTCCGTTCGGCCCCGTGCAACCGGTCCCGAAGTCGACCACCACGGTGCGCGGATACACGCCTTCGCCGCTGTCCGTAATCGTCGCACACGTCCCGAACGGCGCACCATTTCCCGCACAGGGACCACCGCCTCCGCCAGGCAGCGGCATCGCGGCTTCAGCGACCTCCTCTGCAGCCCGTTCGGTCAACTCGGTCAGGCTCTCTGCAGCGGCCGCATCTTCGCTGATGTCTTCGTCACGCCGGGCACAACCGGCAAGCACTGCCGCGACCCACAGGCCGGCGGCGAACAAGGGAAATGTCTTCATTGCATGTGGGATGTATCCGAAAGACGCGTGCACCGGAAGAGGGTTCAATTCCGGACGAAATTTTAACATCCGTTCGCATCGTAACCTGCCCGGATCCGGGCAACCTGCCCGGCCGTCCATTCCCGCGTCCTGCGCAGGTTTTCGTCGGCATCTTCGCCCACAAAGGTCTCCCCGAAGCATACGGTCACGTCCGTCCATTTCTTGCCGAAGTGCTTCCAGGCGTGGGGGATGAAGGTGTCGTCACCGACCCAAGCGATGGACGCGTCGCAGTACTCGATGGCGATGGGTGTGATGGGGAACTTCCCGTCAGCGGCGATGGCGAACATGGCCGGACGGTAGGTGCCGATTTCTGGACCGCGGTAGGTTGTTCCTTCGGGAAAAACCACGATTCCCATGCCGGATTCGAGCCGTTCCCGAACGGCAAAACGGGTATGCTTCCTGCTCTCCCTATCCTTCCGATCGACCCAAATCGTGCGCAAGGCACTTGCGCCCCACCCGATGATGGGCCAGTTCTTGCTCTCACTGCGCGCCACAAAGGCGACGGGATGCCTCGCCGGCATGAGCACCGCGTCCACGTAGCTCCGGTGGTTGCCCATCAGCAACGACGGCCCCTCCGGCGGCGTGCCTTCCCACCGCACCCGAATGCCCATCAGCTGCTGAACGCTCGAGATATAGTTCAGATAAACCCGGTGCATGGCACTCGGGTCGGTCCCGGTGAAGACGCGCACAAGCGCCACCCAACATCCCGCGACAGCCGTAAGCACCAAAAAGCCAGGAATGCGGTACAACGAGCGGAGGTGGTTCACGGCAGGGGAGAATTGAGGAGGTGCAAAGTACGCGCTTCTGCAGCACACGCGTCCCACCACTTGAGCCGCCGGAACTTCTTCGGCAACCCCGCGACGCATTGCACGTCCCTGCCCCCTTCCGGATGCGGCACCTTCAACCCCACGGCGGCCAAAAACAGCCCGTGCCCCCGGTACCACGCCTCCCCGCCCGGATCCGCATACCGGCTGTCCCCGACGATGCCGTGCCCGATGGCTCCGAAGTGGATGCGGAGCTGGTGGGTTCGGCCGGTCACCGGCTGGGCGAGCACGGCCGCCGCCCGTCCCCCTCCGGGCAGTTTGCCGACGGCCTGTCTTTCGTAAACCGTATGCGCATGTTTTGAATCGACGGAGACATCAATTTCACCGGATATCCCGCATTCATTGTGGATTAAAATCGCATACACCTTGCGAACATTTCCCGCTTCAAATGCCTTGCCACAGGCGGTTGCGGCAGTTCGATTCCGCGCCACAGCCACCCAGCCCGCCGTCTCCCGGTCCAGCCGGTGCACCGGAAACACAGACCCGCCCAAGTCCCCCGCGACCCGCCGTTCCAGCGTATCCCCGCCCGGTCCGGAGGTGGCTATCCCGCCTTCCTTCCACACCACCGCAAGGGCCGCGTCGAGGTAGCCGTACCGGCAGCGCGCTGACGGAGGCGTCACTCCTTGCCGGGCGCTTCTTTGCCGGTTCCCAGCCCCACGGCTGCGAAGAAGAAGGCCCAGCGGTCAGCGCCCTCGTCGAGGATCTTCGAGGTCGGCTTTCCTGCGCCGTGGCCAGCGTCCTTGTCGATACGGATGAGCACCGGCTCCGGCCCGGAATGGCAGGCCTGCAGGCGTGCCGCGAACTTGAAGGAGTGGGCCGGAACGACCCGGTCGTCGTGGTCCGCGGTGGTGACCAGGGTTGCAGGGTACCGCGTGCCCGGTTTCAAGGTGTGGTAGGGGCTGTAGGAGAGGAGGTTCTTGAAGTGGACCTCCGAACTGTCTGCGCAACCGTACTCGGGAATCCAGCCCCAGCCGATGGTGAATTTGTGGTAGCGGAGCATGTCCATGACGCCCACCGCAGGAAAGGCCACGGCCGCGAGGTCTGGCCGTTGGGTCATCACCGCGCCTACGAGCAAACCTCCGTTCGAGCCGCCGGCGATGCCGAGGCGTTCGCTGGAAGTATATCCGCTGGAAATCAGGTGCTCACCGGCCGCGATGAAGTCGTCGAAGACCTGCTGCTTCTTTAGGAGCATGCCCGCTTCGTGCCAGGCCTCGCCAAACTCCCCACCGCCCCGCAAGTTTGGCATCGCATACACCCCGCCGCGCTCGAGCAGCAGCAGAATGGAGGGATTGAACGAGGGGGTGAGGCTGATGTTGAAGCCGCCGTACGCGTAGAGGTAGGTCGGTCGCTTGCCGTCCTTCTTCACATCCTTGCGGTGCACCACGAACATGGGGACCTGGGTGCCGTCGCTCGAGGTATACCACACTTGTTCAGCCACATAGTCCTCGGGTGTGAAGTCGACCTTCGGCTCTGCGAAGAGGGAGGAGGTCCCGGTTGCGATGTCGTAGCGGTAGACGGAGGTGGGGTGGGTGAAGGAGGTGAAGGAGTAAAACGTTTCTGTTGCGTCCGCCCGGCCGCCGAATCCGCCCGCAGATCCGGTAGGAGAGGGCAGGGCGATGTCACGGGGCTGGCTGCCGTCGAGGTTCATTTGGACCACAGCACTGCACGCATTGCGCAAGTAGGTCGCGAACAGCTTGCCTCCCACGTGGCTAACGGCTTCCAGCAGGTGCTCGTTTTGCGGCACCACCTCGGTCCAGGCCGTCCGGTCCGCCGCGCGCGCCGGGTCCGCGGCCACGAGCCGGTACTTCGGCGCGTCGATGTCCGTCAAGATCAGGAACTTACCGTTCGCGTGATCGACCACCGAGCTGTGCGTATCGAAGCCTTCGATGAGGCGCTGCCAGCCCTTTTTCTGCTGCTGCAAATCCATGAAATGCAGGCTGTTGCCGTCAGTTCCTGTGGAGGTGTTCAGGATGAGGTAGCGGTTGTCTTCGGTGGCAGAAGCGAAGTGGTAGCGGTTCGGCTCGGCGTCATCGCGGAAAACGAGCTTGTCCGCGGATTGCGGGGTACCGAGGGCGTGGAAGTACACGCTGTGGAAGGTGTTCTCGGCGCTCAACGCACTGCCGTCCGGTGCCGGGTAGCGGCTGTAGTAGAAGCCGTTGCCCACCCAGCTCGTTCCGCTGAATTTCACCCACTTCAGGACGTCGCCGGTTTCTTTGCCGGTGGTGAGGTCCATGATGCGGATTTCCTGCCAGTCTGAGCCGCCCTCGCTGCGGATAATGGTGAGGTAGCGGTCGTCGTCCGAGGCTTCGCCGAGGGTGGCCGTGATGGTGCCGTCCTTGCTCAGGGCATTCGGGTCGAGGAAGACCTGGTCTGTGCCGGTGAGTGAGTCGCGCACGTACCAAACGCTTTGGTTCTGGAGGCCGTCGTTTTTCGCCACGTAGTAGCGGGATCCGATGCGGCGCGGCACGCCGATTTTCTCGTAGTTGTAGAGCTCTTCGTAGCGTTTGCGCAGTTCTGGGAGGACGGGGATGGAGTCGAGGAAGGCGCGTGTGACGGCATTTTGGGCGTCGACCCATGCCCCCGTCTCGGCGGAACGGTCGTCTTCCAGCCACCGATAAGGGTCCGGGACGGCGACGCCCCAAAGTGTGTCCACCACCGTGGAGTCCACCCGCGTCTCCGGGTAGGTGAGGTTCGGTTCCATGTAAGCGAGGTTCGGGTCGGTGGCCTCCGGGCTACTGCAGGCCGCGAGGAGCAGGAGTGCGGCGGAGGCGGTGGAGAAAATTTGGCGCATAGCAGAGAAATTGCACGCCAAACTTACCACAACTTTGCACCTTGCATTCAACCTGCCAGGCCCCATGAAAAGCCACGAAATCGACTACCGCATCTACGGCGATGACCTTCAAGCTGTGGAGATTACACTCGATCCACACGAGACCGTGATTGCCGAAGCAGGCGCGATGAACTGGCTCGAAGACGGTATCGCGTTCGAGACCCGGATGGGCGACGGTTCCCAGCCGAACCAGGGCATGATGGGCAAGTTGCTCAACGTGGGCAAGCGCCTGCTGACCGGCGAGTCCATCTTCATGACGCACTTCACGAACCACGGGACCGGTCGCAGCAATGTGGCCTTCGCCGCGCCGTATCCGGGAAAGATTATTCCCGTGGATTTGAGTCAGGTAGGCGGTCGGATTATTTGCCAAAAGGACAGCTTCCTCTGCGCCGCTTACGGAACCGAGGTGACTATCGCCTTCAACAAGCGCCTCGGTGCCGGCTTCTTCGGCGGCGAGGGCTTCATTCTGCAGCAGCTTCGTGGGGACGGTCTTGCGTTTGTCCATGCAGGCGGTACCGTAGTGCGGAAGGAACTGCGCGGCGAGAAGCTTCGGGTGGACACGGGCTGTATCGTCGGATTTGCCGGAAACATCGAGTACGACATCGAGCGGGCAGGCAACCTGAAGTCCATGTTCTTCGGGGGAGAAGGTCTGTTCCTCGCTACCCTGCGCGGCACCGGTACGGTGTGGCTACAGTCGCTGCCGTTCAGCCTGTTAGCGGACCGCATTTTAGCACATGCGCCTTCGGCCGGGGGGCGCGGGCGGGAGGAGGGGAGTGTTTTAGGCGGACTGGGCCGCATGCTCGACGGCGACAACTGGTGAACGTGTGGAATCGGGTGAGAATGTGTTACTT
>JBMTYE010000098.1:0-6520 GCA_049454255.1 Flavobacteriales bacterium | reverse complement strand
AGCGGGACGGCCGGACCGCCCGTGGGACCTCGTCGTCTCGAACCCGCCCTACATCCCTGCCGGGGAGGCGGCCGGACTCGAGGTGCGCGTCCGGGACCACGAGCCGGGGTCGGCGCTGTTCGTGCCGGACGGCGATCCGCTGCGGCATTACCGGGCGATCGTGGAGTGGGCGGTCGGTGGCGGGCTGGCCGAGGGCGGCGGGGTGGCCTTCGAGTGCCACCGGGCGTTTGTCGACGAGGTCGCTGCGCTGTTTCCGGCCGGCATGCGGGTCGAGACCGCCTCCGACCTGTCCGGGCAGCCGCGCTTCGTTTACGGCTGGTCGGCGGGCTGAGCGGGCTGAGCGGGGAGGCGGGTGGCGAGGCCCAGCGCGCGGATGACCTCGTCCACAGGCACCGCGAAGCCGACCCCTTCGACGCCCTCGTCGATGACCTTTTCCGTGATGATGCCGATGAGGCGGCCGGCCGCGTTTACGAGGGCGCCGCCGCTGTTGCCCGGGCTGATGCTGGCGTCGGTTTGGAGGAGCGGCCGCTCGCCATCGCGGCGGAATGCGGAGACCACGCCGTGCGACACGCTCCCGCCGAGATCGGGCGAATGGGGCGCCCCGATGGCGAAGGCCGTCTCCCCGGCCACCGGCACCCGCGCAGCGAGCGGCAGCACCGGAAGCCCCGTGGAATCGACCCGCATCACCGCCAAATCCTGGACCGGGTGGTGCCTCACCAGCCGCGCCTCCTTCGTCCCGCCGCCCGGGAACTTCACCGTGTAGGTCAGCGTCGTGTCCGCCACCACATGCCAATTCGTCAAAATCCACCCGTCGTCGCCGATCACCACCCCGCTGCCGTGCCCGTCCAGCGCCTCGATGGTCACCACGGCCTCGGCCGCAAGCGCCACCGCCGACTCTTTGACCTCGTCCGCCGGCAAAATGGCCAGCGGCTCCCAGTCCTTGCGCCATTCTGCATCGAAGTCGCGCCCGGGCCGCACGAGCCGCATCACCTGCGCGCTATCCGCCACCGTGAGCGCGGCGGAAGCGATGGCCTCGCCCACCACCTCGCGCTCCCAGCCCTCCGCGCCCTCGGTCCGGATGGCCCACGGCGACCGCGTGATTTTGCGGGTCGAATCCGTGGGCAGGCCGTACGGCGTATGCAGCCACCACGCCGTTTTCACCGAATACGTGACGAACGGACCCACCCGGTATTCCGTGACCCCCTCGAGGCGACCGGCCAGGGCGATGGCGTCTGCGGGATAGAAGAGCGCGAGTTCGTCGGAGGTCAGGAAGTCCTGGTAGTACAGCGACTCGTTGATGCGGTCGAGCAGGGGTTCCGGCGTGGCGCGGACACTGCGCAGACTGGTGGTTTCGTCCTGCACGGAGCGGCGGATGAAGTCGTCCATCGTGCGGAACGTGAGGATGTGGTGGTCGGCCGCGGCCACGTCGATGTCGAATTCCTCGACCCGCACGTCCGGTTGGCCTTTCTTGCGTTGCGGCAGGCGGCTGCTGGGGGGCACGCTGACCTTGCGGGGGAAGAGGAGCCAGGGTCCGGAGGTGAGGGAGCCGGCGAAGACGCCGGCCCAAACAGCAGCCACATTCGACCGCTTGACATTTCCTTCTTTCCGCGCTGTCGATGCCTCGACGGCGTAAAACGCCATTCCCGCGAGGTCGCCGAGCTTGAGCAGGTTCGGGCGGCGGGCGAAGACCGGCACCGTGACAGGAGCGCAGCCCGGCCGGTCCACCCGCACCACGTGACCGTCCGCGTAGTTGCTTGCCCGCAGCACCACGGGGTCCGTATTCCCGGAAGGCCGCACCTCAAACACATCCCAATCCACCAGGCTGTACGTCAGCGAATCCCCCGTTTGTTTGAGGTCCACCGTGCGGCGGGCAAGCACCGTCGACGGGTCGTCGTGTACGATGCGCATCCGGGTTTCGACGGCCCACGGCGAGCACGCGGAAAGGGCACACGCGGCGCACCCTACGGCGCCGACTGATTTCAAAAAGTCCTGCAGGGCCATGCCCCCAAGGTACGCTACCGCCTCCTACCTTCGGGACCATGACGGAAGCCGCACCGGGGGCCGCAGTGGCCCGCATCGCAGAGCTGCGCGCCCTGCTTCACGAAGCAAACCACCGCTACTATGTGCTGGCGGCACCGACCGTGTCGGACGCCACCTTCGATGCGTGGATGGCGGAGCTCGAGGCGCTGGAGCGGGACCATCCGGAGTGCGCGGACGATGCATCGCCGACGGTGCGGGTGGGAGCGGATTTGGGCGGCGCCTTCGCGAAGGTGCCGCACGACACTCCCATGCTCTCGCTGTCAAACACGTACAGCCCGGAAGAAGTCGACGCATGGGTGGACCGCGTGCGCGACGGTCTCGGCGGGGCGGAGGTCCGGTATGCGCTGGAACTCAAGTACGACGGGGTCGCCATCAGCCTGCGCTACCGCGGCGGTAAGCTCGTGCAGGCCCTGACCCGCGGCGACGGGAGCGTGGGCGAAGACGTGACCGCGAATGTGCGGACCATCCGCAGTGTCCCGCTCGTGCTGCACGCCGGGGCGCCGGAAGAGCTCGAGGTGCGCGGGGAGATCTTCCTGCCGTTCGAGGCCTTCGACGCGCTCAATGCAGAAAGGGAAGCGGCTGGCGACGAGGCGTTTATGAACCCGCGCAACACGGCGGCGGGGACCCTGAAGAGCCTCGACGGGCGCGTGGTGGCGCGGCGGGGACTGGACTGCGTCATCTACGGCGTGGTCGGCGGGGGCGGCGCGGAGGGCCACGTGGAGGCACTCGAGCGGGCGGGAAGCTGGGGCTTCAAGGTGCCGGACCGCGGGTCGCGGATGCTGGCGTGGGCGGAGGACGTGGCGGGCATCTCGGCGTATTTAACGCATTGGGAGTCAGCGCGTCATGCCTTGCCGTTTGCGACAGACGGCGTGGTCGTAAAAGTCGACCGGTTTGCGCAGCAGGAGGCGCTCGGCCTGACGGCCAAATCCCCCCGGTGGGCCATCGCCTACAAATTTCCATCCGAGCGGGCCCTCACGCGGCTCGACGGCATCACCTCCCAAGTCGGCCGCACGGGCGCCGTCACCCCGGTGGCGGAGCTCGCCCCGGTCGTCATCGCCGGAACGCGGGTCTCCCGCGCGTCGCTGCACAACGCCGACGTCATGGCGGCCCTCGATGTCCGCATCGGCGACGCCGTCTTCGTCGAAAAGGGCGGCGAAATCATCCCGAAGGTGGTCGGCGTGGACCTCGCGCAACGCCCGGCGGGAGCAGCGGTCCCCGCATTCACCGCGGCCTGCCCGGTATGCGGCACCGCCTTGCAGCGCGGCGAAGGCGAGGCCAGGGCCTACTGCCCGAACACCACCGGCTGCGCCGGCCAAACCCGCTACCGCCTCGAGCACTTCGGCAGCCGCAAGGCCATGAACATCCTCGGGCTCGGCGGCGAGATGGTCGAGCTGCTCATCGAGCGGGAGGGCATCGCGACCGGGGCGGACCTGATGGAGCTGCCCGGCCGGGTGGGCCCGGACTGGGTGGATCGGATGTGGACCTTCAAGCCGCGGGAACGCGCAGAATCGGCGGAGGAGCAGCGAATGCGTTGGGCCCTGGCGCTGGCCGGCTGGTTCCAGCGGACGAAGGTCACCGCGGCGGCGGTGCCGGGTCTGCTGGCCCGTGCGCCGTGGGCGGCGGAGTTTGAGGCGGCGCAGGGGTGGCGGGACGTTTGGCGCATCGCCGTGGCCGGGACCTTTGCGGCTCCGGCCCTGGAAGCAGCGGCAGCTGCGGTCGATGGCCCACACGAACTGCTCGTGGGCCCCCGGGCGCTCGATGCCGACCGCGACCTCTGGGGCCTGGCCCCGGACGATGCCGCAGCCCTGCTCAAATGCGCCGAACGCCTGACCCCGCACCGCAAGTTCCACCCGCGCGAGAACCTGCTGAAGCTGCTGCAGGCCATCGAGGGCGCGAAGGCGAGGCCGTTTCCGGCGGTGCTGTTCGCGCTCGGCATCCGCCACGTGGGCGAGGAGGTGGCCGCGCTGCTGGCCGACCACTTCCGCACGGCCGACGCGCTGTTTGCCGCGGATGCTGCGGCCATCGAGGAAGTGCACGGGATAGGGCCGGAAATCGCGCGGAGCGTGGTGGCGTGGGCGGAGCGGCCGGAGCACCGGCGGGAGCTGGAGCGGCTGAAGGCGGCCGGCGTGCAGCTCGAGCTGTCGGGCGAGGCGCAGCAGGTGGGCGACGCGCTGGCGGGCCTGACCCTCGTCATCACGGGCACGCATCCCGTGTCGCGGGAAGTGGTGACGGCGATGATCCGCGCGCACGGCGGCAAGGTGACCGGGTCGGTGAGCGGGAGCACGGATGTGCTCGTGGCCGGCGAAGCCGCCGGCTCCAAACTCAAGAAAGCCGAAACCCTTGGGGTGCGGGTGGTGGATTACGCCGAGCTGTGCGCGATGTGCGGCGGTGGGGGCGGTTCGAATCCGGAGTAACTTTGCAGCATGCGCTTTGCGGCGATTGATTTGGAATGCGCGACCAGCGACACGGGCAACGTGTGCGAGGTCGGGGTTGTGGTCATGGAGGGGGGGAAGGAGGTGAGCCGCTACCGGTCGCGCGTGCGGCCTGCGATTGCCGAGTTTGGCGATTGGCAACGCTGGCATCTGCCGTACACCCTGAATGACGTGATGCAAGCGCCCACCTTCCGGGAGGTGTGGGAGGATGTGCAGCCGATTCTGGGCGATGCGCCGCTGGTGGCCCACAACGCCTCCACGGTCGAACGCCGCCACCTCGGCGTGGCCCTCGATGCGGCCGGGTGGACCGGGCCGTTGCCCGTGTTTTACTGCAGCTGGGATCTCGCGCGGCTCGCGTGGGCCGACCTGCCGAAGCACGGCCTCAAAGGCCTCGCCCAGCACCTCCACATCCCCCTGCAGCACCACAACCCGGAGAGCGACGCGCGGGCGTGCGCGGAAGTCGTGGTGCGGGCGATGGCGGAATTCGGTGTCAGCGATTTCGCCGGCCTCCTGCGGGCAGCGCGCCTGCAGTCCTATCCCGTGCAGTTGCATGGCGGCAGCGGCCTGCGCCGTACCCCGGCCGTCGTGGTGCATCCGCTGGTGCGCTGGGCGCCCACGCGGCCACTGGCGAAGCTGCGGCGCGGCGACGGCTTCGTGATGTCCGGCATGGGGACGGACGAAAAGGACGCACTGCGCTCCGAGGCGGAATCCCTCGGCCTGCGGGCGATTCCGAACGTGACGCCGAAGGTGGCCGCGGTCGTCGCGGGTCCGGAAATGGGCCCGGCGAAGTACGAGCGTTGCCGCAAGTGGCACATCCCCATCGTGACTCCTGACGAATTCCGCACGGCCCTTCACCGCATCTAACGAACGCATGAACCGACTCTTTGTTCTGGCTTGCCTGCTGCCCGCTGGCGCGGCAGCCCAAACCCCCGCCTGCGACGCCCTGCAGCTCGAAGGAGTTTGGCTCGACCCGTTCGACACCTCCCTCGTGCGGGTCCTCGTCGCGAATCCGACGTTTGCCGCGTTCTCGTATCCCTCGTGGACCCTGCGCGATGCCGCGGGCACGGTGTGGGCGAACGAGGCAGTGACCTACTTCGGCATCGCCGAGGAGAGCTTCCACACGCTGGACCGCACGCCGGAGCTGCCCGGCGGGTCGGGCCTGCCGGCGGTGCTCGCCCTTTACACGGGCTTCGGCGAGGTGCTCGACTGCACGTTCGACGCCGTGTGGACGCCGCGCACGTTCAGCTACGCCGGCACCGGACCGGAGGGCTGCCTGCCGGTGAAGGTGCGGATGTCTGCGTTCGGCGTGAATTCCTCCGTGGAGCTGGCGTGGTCGCTGACGGAACTCGGCGAGACGACGCCCGTGGCCGCCGGGGAGGTCCTGCTCGACGCGAGCAACGTGTGGACGGTGTGGGGGGAGGAGGTGTGTTTGGACCAAACCCGCTGCTACACCCTCAGCTTCGCCACCCCCTCCGCGAACATCGAGCTCGCCTATGCCCTCGGCGATCCTGAGCGGCTCGACGCACTCATCCACTGGATCCGGTTCGGCTATGCAGACCCGGACGTCCCCGTCACGAACACGTACGCGCTCGACCTGTACGGCGGCGACTGCCCCGTCGTCGGCGTTCCCGAGGTCGCAGCGGCCCCGGTCCTCTTCCCGAACCCGGGCACGGCGGACGGCTTCACGGTGGCCGGCCTGCCC
The DNA here is from genome assembly GCA_049454255.1 of Flavobacteriales bacterium. Classification (GTDB taxonomy): domain Bacteria; phylum Bacteroidota; class Bacteroidia; order Flavobacteriales_D; family Sanyastnellaceae; genus CAMCYM01. Next base: position 346 of record JBMTYE010000098.1, on the reverse strand, counting down.
ACGGACCGCATCGTGGTCTTCGACGCCGCCGGCCGCCGCATCCACGACGCACTGCTCGGCACGGGCGCGGTCGATGCCGCGAACTGGCTACCCGGCGTTTACCACGTGCTGCGCTGCAGTGGCTCGTCCTGCGGCGCGGCCCGCTGGATCCGGCAGTAAGCCCCGCGCGTCCGGCGAAGGTTCAGAACGTGAACCCGACTTTGAGGTTCACACGGCGGTCCGTCAGGTAGTTCGAGATGGCATAGAGCCGTCCGTTCACGTCCTCGATCCACGTGTGGTTGATCGTGTTGCGGATGCCGAGGAGGTTGAAGATTTTGGCCAATTCGTTCACGAAGGCGACGTTGAT
>JBMTYE010000097.1:0-6570 GCA_049454255.1 Flavobacteriales bacterium | reverse complement strand
CCTGGCCCGCGCCGCCGGTGCGCGGGTCGTGCGCATCGACTCGGTGCCCGCCGGATGGGCCGGCAAACCCCATGCCTGCTGGCACGGTGCAGTCGTTGCCCGTGGCGACGTGCTCGTCTTCGTCGACGCGGATGTGTCGCTCGCACGCGGCGTGATCGATTCGTTGTGCTCCGAGGCGGTGGCGAATCCCGCCGCACTCGTCAGTGTGATGCCGTGGCATCGCACCGGTTCGTTCGTCGAGCGTGCGAGCATGTTGTTCAACGTCGTGTCGTCGAGCGTTGCGCGCACGGCCCGCGGTCGCACGGCCCGGCACGTTGCATTCGGTCCGCTGTTGGCCACCACCCGCGCGGCGTACCACGGCAGTGGTGGCCATCGTGCTGCATCGGTGCGCGGGGCGGTGATCGAGGACATTGCACTTGCGGGTTGCTACGAGCACACGATGCCGTTCGTCGGATGTCGTGGCGAGGTCGAGTACCGGATGTATCCACTCGGCTGGAAACAGTTGCTCGAAGGCTGGACGAAGAACACTGCGCTCGGTGGCCTTGCCGCGCCGTGGGTCGTGACGCTGCTCGTCGTCGCATGGGTGACGTCGCTGGCCGGGGGGTGGCTGACGTCGCCGTGGTTCTACCTCGCCTCGGTCGTGCAAGTGGCGGTGATGTCACGCCGTGTCGGCAACTACCGGATCGTTGATGCCGTGGTGTATCCGCTCTACGTTGCGGTGTTCGTGGCAATCGTTGTGCGCAGCGTGTGGAGGTCAGTCGTGATCGGTCGCGTCACCTGGCGCGGCCGGTCGATGGCCTTGAGGATGGCGTTTTTCGTGATCTCCGAAAAGACGATGCGGCGGGGTTTTTCGGGCGCGAGTTCCAGCGCTTGCTGCAGGTGCCACGAAATGGCCTCCCCCTCGCGGTCCTCGTCCGTCGCGAGCCACACCACATCTGCTTTGTCGGTGGCTTTGCGCAAGTCCTTGACCAGCTGCTTCTTTTCCTCAGAGACGACGTACTTCGGCTCGAAACCGTTCGCCACGTCGACGCTGTTGTTGTCCTTCGGCAGGTCGCGGATGTGGCCGTAGCTGGACAGGACCTTGAAGTCCTTTCCGAGGTAGCCCTCGATGGTCTTTGCCTTCGCGGGGGACTCGACGATGACGACGTTTGTGCTCATGGGGAGGGTTCCGGGGGTGCAAAGTAACGGCCGTGTTTCGGGCATTTCAACACACGGATCGAAAGGTTCCTGGCTCCGCCGTAGGCGGAAATTTTTTCCACCGCCCCATACGGATGTCCGCCGCAGTAGTTTCACGGCATGGTTTCCCGGAAGGAATGGCGCGGGTTTTTCGCGGTGCTGTGTGCCGCGGTTCTGGCCTTCGGTACGTTCGAGCATCTCGGTAGGTTGCCCAGTTCCGTCCACGCGTGGCGCCAGGCGGATGCGCTGTCGATGGCGTTGAATTTTCATGCGGACGGATGCCGCGTGGATACTCCCCGCTTGCATTTCATGCACGGGACCGACGGCAAGGCGGTCGGTGAATTTCCGCTGACCTATTATATATGTGCAGTCATTTGGACTGCGACGGGGACGGTGTGGCCGGGACTCTTGCCCGCGCTGCACCTCGTGCTGTGGGCAGCGGGCTTAGCGGCGTTGTACGCGTGGGCACGGGAGCGAACCTGCTCCATTGCAGCTTCAGCGGTGGCGGTGGGGAGCGTCGCGTTGACGCCTTTAGCTGCCTACTACGCAGGCAATTACCTCGTCAATGTTCCAGCGCTGGGGGGGGTGTTGGTGGGGTGGGGGGCTGGCGGGCGGGCGCTGGAGCGCCCCGGAAAGTGGGGCTGGGCGGTGGGTGCTGCGGTCGCGTTTGCCCTGGCCATGCTGTGGCGGCCCACGATGGGGATAGGGCTGGTTCCGGTGCTGGTGAAGGCGGTGGAGAAGAAGCGCTGGGAGGCGGTGGTGGCACTCGCCGGGTCGGTGGGGGTTGCCGCCGTGTGGATTGCCTTTGCAACGGGCTACAACCGCGCGTCCGGGTCGGTGTATTTTTTGACGACCGTGCGTCCGATTTGGGAGGCGGCGGATGCGGCAGCCGTGTGGGAACAGCTTCGCAATGTGCGGATTCCGGAGTGGGGGACGCGCGCGACGCGGTGGGCAGTGGGCTCGGCGGCGGCGGTGGCGTGGGGGGCGGCGCTGTGGAAAAGAAGGTGGGCGGATGCGCTGCTCGGGGCCGGCGTTGTGGCCGGGCTTTTCGTGTATTTCATGCTGTGGTACAGCAACTTAGATGTGCATGATTACTACCTGATCGAGGGGTTGCTGGTGCCGCCGCTCGCGGCCGTAGGTCTCGCAACTGCTCTGTCTGCCGCGCACTCCCGCTGGACGCGGGGCGTGTGGTGGGCCTTTGCGGCCGTGCTCGCGGTCCAAACCGCCTCCACAACCGCCCGCACCCGGGCCAAACGTGGCGAAACCGCCACCCGCCTCGCGGCGGTGTTCGTACCGCAGTGGCAGCGGGACGAATACGCATGGCTTGCCTGGGACGAGGCCCGGCGGCTCGATCCGCTCGTGCTCCACCGCGACGCGCTGCACCGGCTGCTCGGGCCGGACGCGCTCGTCATCAGCTTCCCCGACCCCAGCCCGAACATCACCTTGACCCGTCTCGATGTGCAGGGGTTTACCGACCTGTACGAGAACGAGTTGCGGTGCGGAGAGCGGGTGGCGCATTTCGTGGCGCAGGGGGCGACCCACCTCGTCGTGAACGACACGGCAGCGCTCGCCGGGTGCGACTGGGGACCGTGGCTGGACCGGCCGGTGGGCGGCATGGACGGGATTCGGGTGTACGACCTGCGCGGGGGGAGGTGACAAATTGGCAGGGGGGTCGTACTTTTGGCGCGCACACTGCGCGCTATGATGCACACCATTCCTGCGGACGAATCCCGCACCCCGCTTGACGAACAGCTTCAGGGCAGCCCGACGGTCGTGCCTTCGCAGCCGACGCACAGCCGGCGCCTGTACCTCGAGAGCTACGGGTGCCAAATGAATTTCAGCGACTCCGAAATCGTTGCGCGCATCCTCGACGACGCGGGCTATGCCACCACGCGGGACATCGACGAAGCGGACCTTATCCTCCTGAATACGTGTGCCATACGGGATCACGCGGAGCAGCGGGTCCGGCAGCGGCTGCACCAGCTCAAGGCCCGCAAAACGTCCCAGCCGGACCTCGTCGTCGGGGTCCTCGGGTGCATGGCGGAACGGCTTCGCGAGCAGCTCATCGAGCAGGAACAGCTGGTCGATCTCGTGGTAGGCCCAGACGCCTACCGCGATTTGCCGCGGCTCGTCGGCGCGGTGCACGAGGGCCACAAGGCCGTGAACGTGCTGCTGAGCCGGGAAGAGACCTACGCGGAAATCAGCCCAGTCCGGCTCGACACGAACGGAGTCACTGCGTTCATTTCCATCATGCGCGGCTGCGACAACATGTGCAGCTTCTGTGTGGTGCCCTTCACGCGGGGACGTGAGCGCAGCCGGGACCCCCACACCATCGTGCAAGAGGCGCGCGACCTGTACGCGGCCGGTTACCGCGAGGTCACCCTTTTGGGCCAAAACGTGGACAGCTACAAATGGAATGTCGATGCGAAGGGCGAAGTAAAAGACCCGGACCAGCCGGTTGTCCGGTTTGCCGAGCTCCTCGAGCGCGTGGCGGAGGTCCACCCCGACCTGAGGATCCGGTTCTCCACGAGCCACCCGAAGGACATGACGGACGACGTGCTCCACGCAATGGCGCGGCACGACAACCTCTGCAAGTACATCCATTTGCCGGTGCAGTCGGGCCATTCCGACGTGCTGAAGCGCATGAACCGCGGCTACACCCGGGAGTGGTACCTCGACCGCATCGCCGCCATCCGCCGCATCCTGCCGGACTGCGCGATTTCCACGGACATCATCGCCGGATTCTGCAGCGAATCTGCTGAGGAACATGCAGCTACGTTGTCGCTGATGGACGAGGTCCGGTACGACATGGCGTACATGTTTAAATACAGCGAGCGCCCGCGGACCCTCGCAGAACGCAAGTTCGAGGACGATATCCCCGAGGCGGTCAAGGGCGAGCGGCTCCAGGAAATCATCGCGCGCCAAATGCAGCACGGCAGCGAGCGCATCGCCGCCCGCGTCGGCAAGGTCTACCGCGTCCTGATCGAAGGCACCTCGAAAAAGCGGGAAGACGAGTACTTCGGCCGCACCACCCACAACGCAGTGGTGGTGTTTCCGAAAGGCGACTTGCTTCCCGGAACCTATGTCAACGTGCGCACCACGGGCCACACGCCGGTGACCTTGCTCGGCACGGTAACCGACGAACCGGCAGAGGCATGACGGACGTTGCGGCCCTGAAGCGCCGGTTCGGCATCATCGGCACCAGTCCGGCGCTCGACCGGGCCATCTCGGTCGCCGAGCGCGTCGCCGCCACGGACATCAGCGTGCTGGTCCTCGGCGAGAGCGGAACGGGCAAGGAGGTGATGCCCCGCATCATCCACCACGCGTCGACCCGCAAGCACGGCCCTTACATCGCGGTCAACTGCGGCGCCATCCCCGAGGGCACCATCGACTCGGAGCTGTTCGGCCACGAAAAAGGCGCCTTCACCGGGGCGACGGAATCTCGAAAGGGCTACTTCGAGGAAGCCCACGGCGGCACCATTTTCCTCGACGAGGTCGCCGAGCTCCCGCTGACCACCCAGGTCCGTCTCCTCCGGGTGCTCGAGACGGGCGAGTTCATCCGGGTGGGTTCGTCGAAGGTGCTCAAGACCGACGTGCGCGTCGTCGCCGCGACAAACGTGGACTTCACCTCAGCCATCGCAGAGGGCCGGTTCCGGGAGGACCTCTACTACCGCTTGAACCAGGTGCCGATTTCCATGCCGCCGCTGCGCGAGCGACCCGGCGACATTCACCTGCTGTTCCGCAAGTTCACGACGGATTTCAGCGAACAGTACCGGATGCCGCCGCTGCAGCTCACGCCCGAGGCGGTGGAGCTTTTGGCCAGCTACGCCTGGCCCGGCAACGTGCGCCAACTCAAAAACACCGCCGAGCAGATGTCGATTCTGCTGACGGAGCGCGTGGTGGATGTCGATACGCTGCTCGGATTCCTGCCGGAAACGCACCGGACGCGGCTTCCCGTGCGCCTCGGAGCGCCGGGCGCCACCGACCCGAATGCGCTGAGCGAGCGCGAAATCCTCTACAAGGTGCTGTTCGATATGCGGTCGGAAATCCACGACCTGAAGCAACTGGTCATGGGCCTCATCGCTCACGGCGGCCGGCTGGAGGGTGACGATGTGGATTTGGCCGATCGCGTGTTCCGCACGGATGGTGCGACGTGGGTGCTTGAGGAAGAGCCCGGCAGCGGACTCGCGAGCGCATCGCCCCTCCCGACCAGTTCGTCTACGGCCGTGCAGGTGGCTCCCGCTCCGGAACGTCCCGCCGTCAGCGGGACGACTGCCGTTGTGCGGTTTCCGAGTCCGTCCGATCCGCCCGTCCAGGATGCAGAGGAGGTCGATGAAGTACTGTCCCTCTCGGACTCCGAGCGCGACCTCATCCGCCGCGCCCTGCGCAAACACGGCAACCGCCGCCGCAACGCCGCCGCTGAATTGGGTATTTCCGAGCGGACCTTGTACCGCAAAATCAAAGAATTCGGACTCGCATGAACGCGCTGCTGCGGCTCTGTGGGGCGGGCGCCCTGATCCTCTCGCTGGGCTGTGGCGTGTACTCGCCCTACGGAGCCATGACCTCTGGCGCGACCACGTTCTCCGTGGCAGCGTTCGAGCCGGTCACGCCCCTGGCAAGTGCGACGGCCTCTCTGATTTTGACCGAAGCCCTGCGCGACCGCATCCAGCGCCAAACCACCCTGCGCCTCGTTCCGGAAGACGGCGAACTCCGCTTCGCCGCCGACATCACCGGCTGGACGTTCGCCCCCGTCACCGCCACCGGCAACGAAACGGCCGCCTCGAATCGGCTCACCCTCCAGGTCGTCGTCCGCTACGAAAACGGCCGCGACGTCACCCAGGACTTCGAACGCACCTTCTCCCGATTCGTCGATATCCCTTCGGATCAGGACTTTACCGCAGTCGAGGAACAGGTCCTTGCCGATCTCGCGGACCAACTCTCCCAAGACATCTTCAACGCCTCGCTCGGCAATTGGTGATGGACGGCAAGCGGCTCCTGGCACTCCTCGACGCGCCCGCCCAAGCGGAAGGCGCTGACCGCGACGATTTGGCGGGGTGGTGCAGCCGGTTTCCGTGGGCGTCGGCCTTCGCCGTCCTCCTCGCCCGCGCCTCCCACGCAGCCGACCACGGCGACAGCGAACGCGACCTCCTGCGCGCCTGCGCCCACGCCCCCAACCGCCAACGGGTGTATTCTGTGGTGGAGGGAGGGATCAGTTTGAGTTCAAGTTTGAGTTTGAGTTCGAGTTTGAGTGAGAGCTTGAGTTTGAGTGAGAGTGGTGCGGAGGAAGTGACTTCGGCTGCACCGGTCGCTTCCCCCTCAACCTCTCAACCTCAACCTCAAACTCGTCCTCAACCTGCGGCGCGGAGTGCCGCTCACCCTCCCTCCACTGTCCGG
>JBMTYE010000096.1:0-6594 GCA_049454255.1 Flavobacteriales bacterium | reverse complement strand
TGCCGGCGGATCTGCAGGACCGACGCACGGAAATCACGGTCATCGAGTGAACACACAGGCCAGGAACCACGTGCGCGGTGCGGCCGGGTTGTAGTACCGACCGGCAGGGGCATTCACGGACCACCAGTCGGTGTAGCGAACGTTGAGGGCGTTGCGCACGCCTGCCGTGATGGTCCACGGGCCGAAGGTGCGGCTGAGCTCAGTATCCACGCGGGACCACGGCTCGGCCAGGTCGGAATTCGCATCGTTCAGTGGCGTTTCGCCGGTTCGCCGGACATGCAGCCCGGCCCGCAGATCGCCCCACCTTCCTGTCGCATCGATGCCCACCACGGACCGCGGCGACCCTGGGAGGAGCAGGGTGTCTGCCTCGAAAATCCGGTGCTGCTGCAGCGCAGCGTAGCCACGGAGCTCCCAGTGTGCTCCGCGGGCCGTCGCCTCCCATTCCGCCCCGGCGAGGGCTGCGGCTGCGGCATTTTCTAACACGGCCGCATCGGTGCTTCCCGGGATTTGGCGGATGGCATCGACGACTCGGGTGCGGTACAGCGTCAGGTCCGTGGACCAGCGGGATCCTGCCGCTTGCAGGCCCGCCTCGTACCCGTCCGCTCGTTCCGAGCGCAAGGTGTTCGGCAGGAAGGTTTCCGGATGAACGAGTTCGAGGGAGGCGGGATGTCCGATGCCTTGCGCAAAGGCCGCGTGTCCTGCAAGCCGCTTTCCGATGGGCTGCTTCCAGGAGGCGCGGAGGAGGGGCCGTGCGTCGGAATACCGTTCGCGGTAGGGGGCAGGAATGGCGGCAAACGAGCCCGTGGTGAGTCGGTCGAGGCGCTCCATGCCGATGCCGACTGCCGCTCGACCGCCGCGGGTGCCGAGCCAGTCGCACCCCGCTCCGGCCCACAGGTTGAGGGCGTCGGTCAGGAGGTCGTAGCGCAGCGAGCGGTCTTGTGGCGCAGCGAGCGTGTCCCATTCCGTCACGGCCAACCGGTCCGCCCGAACGATGGCCGAGAGGTCGGCCCGCACCACCCCGCGGTCACCGGAATGCAGTACCCGCACCACTCGGCCGCGCGCGGTGAGCCCGCCTTCGGACTCGTGTTTGTCGCCTTGGTAGAACCGCGAGGTGCCGAAGGGATTGCGTTTCGTGCTGCCGTGGGCGAGGAGCCAAACACCCGACGCCCCCCGCGGACCTTCCTCTTCGCGGCTCCACCCGACCAGCACCCGGTCCCGCTCGACGCGGGCGGAGAAGGGTGCGCCGGGCGCGGCCGTCGGGGTGGTTGAAGCGGTGCTGGCATCGAGGGCTCCGGGCAGCTCCCATCGCCCGGTCCAGGCCGCGATCCACAGGGTTTGGTCACCCTGGCGGGACGGCAGGGTGGTACGCACATCCACCTGCACCTTGCGGTTCGCCTCCTGGTCCCGGTAGCCCGGCTGATGCACCGCAGACGCGCGCAGCACCGTCGGCAAGCGGGAGGGAAGCGCCACCGCGGTCGCCAAACCGCCCGCGGGCCCCTCGCCGGCCGCCCCTTTGCCTAACGTGGACACGGTCGTGCTGAACCGCAGCGCCTGCGCATCGGGCTTCAGCGAAACGGAAACCACTCCGCCGTATCCGCCTCCGATGAACGCCCCCGTGGGACCGGCGATGACTTCCACCCCGGTGAGCAGCTGCGGATCGAGCCATTCGAACGGCGAGACGCCATCCGCAGATGTCAGCACGAACCCGTCGGCGAGGAGAAAGGTGTTGCGGATGGCAAACGGCGAGCGCGCATTGCTTCCCCGGATCGAGATGCGCCGCGACCCGCCGATGCCGCGGCTTTCCATCTTCACGCCGGGAAGACGGTTCAAGGCTTCTTGGATGTCTGGCAAGGCGCCGGACCGGAGTTCGGTTGCAGTCCGTGACCGCACGAGCAAGCCTGCAGCCGCCGACGGCCGGTCAATGCCCACTTCAGCAGGAGGGAGCGCCACCTGCGGAGGGACCAGAGAGTCGCTCGATGCGAAAAGCGCAGAAACCGCTGTAAACCAAATGACAGCACAGGCGGCCGCAGACCGCGAACTCACCGCACGACGGAGAAGGTCACCGTCCACTGCCGGCCATCCGGGGCGGTCAGGGCTGCGAAGTACATCCCTTCGGACCAGTCCGCAACCGCCACCGACTCGCGGGACGAACCTGTGCGAAACGCCGCTACCTGGCCCCCTGTGAAGCTGAAAATACGCACCTCGCTGCCCTGCCATTCCTGCGGAAGGTCAAGCGTCAGGAAGTCGCTCACCGGCACCGGGTAGGCGGAGGGTGTAGGCGTCTCAGCGTGTTCCGCCACGTTCACTCCGAACGATGCGTTTCGGAACTGCTTGATGATGTTCGGTCCCGAGCCAGGGTACGACACGCCGTTGAGCGCGACATAGACGGACCCGTCGTAGGGGTTGACTGCGATGTCCCGGACGCGTTGGTTGAACGAGGAGAACCACTGGTCTTCGGACGTAACCGACTGGCCGTCGGCGCTCAGGTGCAGCACGCTCAAGCGTTCGTACTGACCACCTAATCCGCCGAGTACCGAGAGCAGCAGGCTGTGCTGCCATTCCGGAATGGCGGGGTGGTTGTAGTACTCGAGGCCGTTCACAGCCACGCACGGAGTCCACACCTTCAGCGGCTCTACAACGTTGTTCGCTTCGCAGAACGACTGTTCAGAGGCGGTATTGCACAGGCCTTGGACGGTGGGCCAGCCGTAGTTGCGGCCGGGGAGGACGATGTTGAGTTCGTCGTCGCTGTTTTGGCCGTGTTCCGAGCTGTAAACGATGCCATCTGGGCCCAGTGCAAGGCCTTGGGCGTTGCGGTTGCCGTAGGTGTACACCGCGCTGGTCGGATCCGGGTTGTCCGCGGGGATGCTGCCGTCGAGGTTGAGGCGTAGGATTTTGCCCTGCGGGCTGTTCATGTTTTGGGCATTCCCGGTGTTGCCTACGTCGCCCGTGGTCATGAGGAGCGTGTTATCGGGCAAGACGAGCAGCCGCGATCCGTTGTGAATGCCTCCCGCAGAAATCGTCAAAAGAACCTGCTCGTTCACAAGCGAAACACCGTCAAAATCGAACACGCTCAGGCGCTCGCTTCCGGATGCGCCGGACCCCGTGCAGTAGACGAGGAAGACCTTCGGCGTCGTTTCCCATTCCGGATGCATCGCCATGCCGAGCAATCCGGGTTCGCCCGAGCCGTTGTTCATCACGGTCAGCTCGAGCACCGTGGTATAGATACCTGTCGCGGGGTCGACGCGCAGCACATCGCCTGGCCGCGTGGTGACCCACAGGTGGTCGTCCGGGCCCCACAGGATTTCCCACGGCAGTTGAACGCCGGTGACGAGGTTCGTTTCCGTGAGGACGGTGGTACCGAGGTTCCAGGTGGGTTGGGCGTGGGCTGCCATCGGCACGAGTGCCGATGCCCAAACTGCCGCATGCAGAAGGCGTGTGCGCATGATTTCGAAATGCAGGTGCGGACCCGAAGGTACCACGACTTTCCTTTGCGGCATGAACGTCCGCTTTCTCACTCCCGCGCTCCTGCTCTTCGCATGCGCGGCCATGTTGCCCTATACTTCCCTTGCGCAATCCGCTGTGCCGGACTGGATGTACATGCTCGAGGGCTCCTACACCGGAAACGCCACGCGCCCAGAAGATCCAGCCGGTAACCCGGTGAGCCTGTCGGGCAAACGCAACGGCAAAGAAGACGGCTTCGTGCTCCAGTGGCTCGAACAGCGTTCTGACGGTTCCGTGCGGGAGCACCTCGAAATGTGGAAAACCGGCACGGACAACCGCGTCGAAGTCACCGTCATCGAAGACTCTAGACCCCGCACAGAAACCTGGTTCCACAGCTCTTCCACTCCCTCAAAAGGAACGCTTGCCCGCGGCGCCGAATGGCAAGGCCGCCCGGCCCTCCTCCGCCGCACCTTTGAGCGCACCCCCGGCGCCTTGCGCTGCACCGAATCCATCAACCTCGGCGACGGCGCGTGGACCATCGTCCGTGTCCTGACCCTGAACGAAGGCGCGAAGGCCCCCTGATCAACCGGCAACCGCCACCGCCCCGCCGACCGGCAGGTCGATCGCGCCGTCGATGGCCGTGCCGTTGCCTGCGAGAATGCGCGGGGCCCCTTCCGGCCAGGTCACACGAACGGGTGCATCCCCGGAGTTGATGAGCACGATGGTGCGCTCGCCGAGGTAGGTCCGGTCGATCCGCAGCAGGCCTGGCGCGAGCACCGCATAGGCCGTCGACCCGTACATCATCGACATGCGGCTGCGGCGCAGCTTGACCCACGCCGCCGTCCAATCCCGCGTCCGCAGCTCCTCGTCGAACAGTTCCGTGCTGCGGAAGGGCCGCCGATTGTCCGGATCGTTCGCGCCCACGTCGGCAATTTCGTCGCCGTAGTAGATGCACGGGATGCCCGGCGACGCCATCAGATAGGCCATGAGTAGGCGCATCCGGTCGAAGCCGCGCTGGTTTGCGTGCTGGATGGCACGCGTCCAGCCGGCGTACTTCGTGTCTTCGCCCGGCGCGATGCTACCGTCGGCCAGCGAGGTGAAGCGCGGTCGGTCCTGGTTGCCGCTGATGTTGCCCATGGCGTGGTCTGCGCCGTACGCGCGCAGGCTTTCCTGCGCCGTCCGGACCAAATCCTCCATCCGACCGCCAGGCAGTCCCAGTGCCGCCACGGCTGCGTCGTAGTGGTTGAAGTCGAACTGCGCGTCGAGCATGCCGCTGTGGACGTAGCTGCGGATGAGGGCCGTGCTGCCGTAGGTTTCTCCGATTTGGAACAGCGGACGGCCGGGGGCCTGCGTTCGGATCTTGCGGGTGAGCATCCGCCAAAATCCCTCCGGAATGTGCTTCGTGGCGTCGTGCCGGAAGCCGTCGATGTCCGAATTCAAGACCCACCACAACGCACTGTCCGTCATGGCCTCACACACCTCGGGCTTCGCCACATCGAGCGTGGGTAGGAAGACGTCGAACCACGTGGTCAACCGGTGGTCGTCCCAGTGCTCCGTGTTCAGCGAGCCATCCGGCAGGTACAGGTCCGTGTACCAGTCCGGATGCTCCTTTACCATCGGATGCTGCTCGTGGACGTGGTGCGCCACGTAGTCCACCAGCACGTTCATCTGCTTCGCGTGCAATGCGCCCACGAGGCCGTCGAATTCCTCCTTCGTGCCGAAGCGGGGGTCGATTTCCCGCAGGCGGATGGGCCAATACCCGTGGTACCCGCTGAACCGGCTGGTCACATCGGTGTCCGGATGCTTCCACAGGCCCCAGGCGTCGTCGGGATTTCGGGTGATAGGTGAAATCCACAACGTGTTGATTCCGAGCGAGTCGAAATATCCAGTTTCGAGTGCTTGTTGAATTCCAGCAAAGTCGCCGCCGTAGCGGTTGGCTTTCGGGGAGATGGAAGCGTCCGGGGTAGGGCCGTCGTTTGCCGTCGAGCCGTTGATGAACCGGTCGACCATCAGGAAATACATCACTGTGGCATGCCGGTCTGTGCGCGTGAGCTCGGCCGGATCGCGCACGATGTGGCCATCCTGCAGCGGAAGCAGCACGACGGGGCTCGTCCCCTCGGCGTTCGCAGCCCAAACGCGGAGGTGGGCCCGGCCGGTTTGGTCCGCAAAGTCCGGCAACCGCACGTAGCCCTTGCCGTCTTCGCCCACCTTTCCCGCAGGCACCCGTGAATTTTCCCACCACGCAAAGAGCTGCGCCCCGGCCGACCCCGAGCAGACGACGACGGTGCCGCTGTCCGTCTCCACCACGTCAGTCGCTTCGAGAACCGGTCCTCCGGCGCCGACCTCCAGCACCGAGTTGAACGCGCCCATCCCGTTCGGCATGCTGTCGCGGGCTTCTGGATCGAGGCGCCACGCCCCGTCCACCACCAGCCGGTACGGGTGCACCCCGGCCGGCAGCTCCAGCTCCAGTTCCCAACCGCTGGCCGTCTGCACGAAGGGCGTGGCCTCCGCATTCCAGCCGTTCAGAGCACCGGTCAGTGTGACGGTCGTTGCGCCCGGGAAGGAGCGGGTGAGGGTGATGGTTTGGATGTCCGAACGCAGCACCGGCAGGTCCACTGCGCGGGTTCCGCAATGCAACCGGAGCATGCCGATGCCGAGCTTGGGCGCGCCGAGGATGGTCACCGTAGGCCCATCCGGACCGGAGTCCACCGCGAGCCGCGTGTCATCGTCCCACACCACCGAATCGGGCACGGTCCCGTCGGGAAGGAAGTCGGCGAGCACCAGCACCGTGGTGTCGGGATTCAGCACCACGGGGAGCAGGGGATACCCCGTTGCAAGGGGGTAGTCAGCAGGACGGAACGCCGGGCCACAACCAGCGGCAGCGAGACCCGCGAGGAACACAAGCGAAATGCGCATGGGACGAAGGTAGAATGAGAAACGGATGGCCGAAGCCATCCGTCTGTAGGGGGTTATTCGCAGTCGAGCAGACTGAGGATTTCAAAGGGTGGAGGACCGGGAGGGTAGGTGAAACCTTGCCGCACCACGTAGTACCACACTTCCGAGAGCTTCTCCCCGGGCTGCAGGAAGTCACCGAACAGCTCTTCCGGGATGAACGTGTACCGGAACTTCGTCGTACCCGGCCATGCCGGGTAC
>JBMTYE010000095.1:0-6643 GCA_049454255.1 Flavobacteriales bacterium | reverse complement strand
GATTTGAGTACGGGGAATCGACGAGGTAGGTATTCAAAACGGGACTTCCAGCCAAATCATCGGTAACATCGAGAAGAACGAATACCTCACTGGTGCGTCTTGTCCACAGGTAGAACCCCGGGCCATACCCCCCGAAGGGATACGAAACTGCTGCACACCGAGAGAGATTACTTCCGTCGTATTCGACGTCGTCGAAATATCCCCATTCAATGGGATTGCCGGAATACCCGTCTCCTGAGTCAAGGATGAAAATCTTCGTTCCACCGAAGGACTCATCGTCCCCGTACATGTTGCCAGAAATGATGAGGTTGTCCCCGTTGTATGCCAGAAACGGGTAGTCAAACCACCGGTTTGGATCTCCAGGATTCGCATCAAACTCATAGTACCACCACCCGTCCATCGGGTTGCTGGTCTTGCTGAAGGCGAAGAAGAGCTCAGTCATGTCGGACGAGCTGCCGTGTTGAGCGAGAATGACAAAGCGGTTGTTGTATGTGTCGTAAATGATCCGCGGGTCGCAAATGATCCCAGTAGGTTCCATGGGAGACCAAAAATCCTCCTCCGGAGCATTGTAAATCAGAGTTGCAGCAGAATTGAAAAACTGGATATGGGTGGTGTTCGAAGGAACCACATAACCACCCCCACTGACCGCAGCCGCTCCATCTGGCACCCCTGAGGTTCCGGCAGAATACGTGGCCGCTGCTTCGGCGTCTACGTAGGGTTCGCTCGGGGGAAGCATTGAGGTTGAGGGCCCAGGTACATTCGGGGCGGGAGCATCGGATGTGCGGAGAGAGCCATCCGGAAGGAACACGCGGGCATGCGGTTCCTCACTGGACTCTTCTCCTTTTGTGGTCAAGCTCCTGCGGTACTCGAGTTTGGCATTGAGTCGCAATCGGTCTTCCGTTGTGAGCGGCTTAGAAGGGTTCACAGCAGACTCGTCCACTTGAAGTTCGCGGTACTGGATCCGCCACGGATCGGACGGCCGCTCAGGGGGAAAAGTGGCGGACCGGAGGGGCTGGATCAGCTCTGTGCTGCGGGTGAACGGGAAAGTACGGTCCGGAATTCCAGAGGGCCGCGGCTTGACAGCGCGTTCGCGAGGGGCCTCCTGGGTTTGCGCGTGGGCGTGGTAGGGTGGGCACACGCCCAAGCCGACAAGGAGAAGGAGTAAAAGCGAAACGCGAAACATGGTGCAGCGGTTTGGTTTGTCACGGAAATGTAAGTAGTGCCCATCGGAAATCCATCATGTTGCGCTGATTTTCAATGGACTCAACTTCACATCGCCGGTAAAGCCGGTTCGAGCCGGCGGTTGCCGAACTTGCGCGCCATGAAGGGGATTATTCTCGCCGGGGGGTCCGGGACGCGGCTTTGGCCACTGACGAAGGCAGTGAGCAAACAGCTCATGCCGGTCTACGACAAACCCATGGTCTACTACCCGCTTTCCACGTTGATGCTCGCGGGCATCCGGGAGGTGCTGCTGATTTCGACGCCCGAGGATTTGCCAGGTTTCCGGCGGTTGCTCGGGGACGGGAAGGGTCTGGGCATGGACATCCAGTATGCGGAGCAACCGCGTCCGGAGGGTCTTGCCCAAGCGTTCACCATCGGGGCGGACTTTATCGGCCGCGACAAGGTCGCGCTGGTTCTCGGGGACAACATCTTCTACGGTCCGGGGTTTGGGCGGCAACTGCGGGCGAACACGGATCCGGACGGCGCCATCGTCTATGCGTATTATGTCAGTGATCCTGAGCGGTATGGCGTAGTGGAGTTCGATGCGACGGGCAAGGTGCTGAGCATCGAGGAGAAGCCCGCACAGCCGCGCTCCCACTATGCAGTCCCCGGCCTGTATTTCTACGACAATTCCGTGGTGGACATCGCCCGTGGGCTCAAGCCGAGTGCCCGGGGCGAGCTGGAGATTACCGATGTGAATCGGGTGTATTTGGAGGCAGGGAAGTTGCGGGTTTCGCGGCTGGACCGCGGGTTAGCGTGGCTGGACACCGGCACGCATACCAGCCTGATGCAGGCCTCCCAGTACGTCCAGGTCATCGAAGAGCGCCAGGGCTTGAAAATCGGCTGCATCGAGGAAATCGCGTGGCGCATGGGCTTCATCGACGACGCGCAGGCAGCAGCCCTGGCTGAGCCGTTGCGCAAGAGCGGGTACGGAGACTATGTGCTCGAACAAATCCGCCGCGGGCGCGGTTGACCGGCATGGACCATCCGGTAACGGCGCGTCTGCGGACCGAGGTAGAGCAGGGGCTTGAGGCATTTCTCGGGCAGTATCCGGCACACGCTGCCCATGGCCTGTATGCCCCAGTGCACTACCTGATGGCGCTCGGGGGCAAGCGGCTGCGGCCGGTGCTGACCCTTGTGGCGGCGGAGGCAGAAGGCGATCGAGCAGCGGCCCTTCCGGCTGCGGTGGCGGTGGAGCTCTTCCACAACTTCACCCTGATGCACGACGACATCATGGACGAGGCACCGCTGCGGCGGGGACAGCCCACGGTGCATGCCCGGTGGGACGTGTCGGCGGCGATTCTCAGCGGGGACGCGATGTACACGCTTGCGGTGACAGCGCTGGCACAGAGCCGGCCGGACCGGTTGCCGGGGTTGCTGGCGTGTTTCAACCGCACGGCCCTGGAGGTGTGCATCGGGCAGCAGGCAGACATGGCCTTTGCTGGCCGGGCGGATGTTACGGTGGTGGATTATCTCGAGATGATACGACTGAAAACGAGCGTATTAGTTGCGGCTTCGTGCGCGCTCGGGGCCGAGGCGGCCGGGGCTTCTGCGGAGCGGGTGGCGCGCTGGTACCGCTTCGGGGAGCGCGTGGGTCTGGCCTTCCAGCTCCAGGATGACCTGCTGGACGCGTTCGGGGAGGCGACGGGGAAGCAAGTGGGCGGGGACATTTTGGCCGACAAGCAGACCTTCCTCATGCTGCATGCGCAGGCGGAAGGGGATGCGGGCCTGCGGGAGGAACTTGCCCGCTGGGCGGGGCCCACCGACCGGCCGCAGGCCAAAATCGACGCGGTCACCGCCGCGATGCGCGCCACCGGAGCCGACGACGCGGCGCGTGCGCTCATGGAGCGGTATGCCGCCGAGGCGGCAGAGGAGCTGGCCGCGCTGGAGGTGGGAGATCCGGAACTCGCGTCGGCCCTGGCCGGTCTGACGCGGCATGCCATCGAGCGGACGGTATGACCGAGGAAGTCGAGCGGTTCCTCGGCGCGCGCGGCCTGCCGCCCGGCACGGACCCGGCGGGATTCGTGGAGGCCGTCGTGGCCCAAATCGTCAAGGACTTCCACCTCGATCCCGAGCGGGTCGCGCGGGCTTCGGTCGGCCTCATCCAGCTCCTGTCCGACGCCATCGGGGCGGGACTCGAGGGCGATGCGGCCCCGGTGTTTGCAGCGTTCTACCGCCTGGACCTCGGCGAGGAGCATGTGCGGCGCATCCTGCACGACCACGACCGCATCGAAGCGGCCCGCCTGCTGGCCGAAGGGGCCGTGGCGCGGGCGGCGCTCAAGGTGTGGACCCGGCTCAGCTACCGGGTGTAATCTGGTCGCGCCGAAACCCCGGTTTCCCGACTCCCGTTCAACCTCGGACCGTATCTTTGCACTCCGATGGACGCACTCGATTTTCTGAGCCAAGCCGAGCCCTCCGCTTTGGAGGACCACTACCGACGTTATCTGGCAAACCCGGAAGGGGTTGATCCCAGCTGGAGGTTGTTTTTCAAGGGGTTTGATTTGGCGACCGCCCACTTCGGTGAGGCGGGAAGCAGCGACCCCCGGACCCAGAAAGAGTTCCAAATCCTCGCGCTCATCGACGGCTACCGGAAGCGCGGCCACCTGTTTACCCACACGAATCCCGTGCGGACACGGCGGACGTACACGCCGGATTTGGCCATCGCGCACTTCGGACTGGACGACAGCGACCTCGATACGGTCTTCCAAGCGGGCACCCAGGTGGGCCTCGGACCGGCTACCCTGCGCGACATCGTTGCGCACCTCGAAGCGACCTACTGCCAGAGCATCGGCATCGAGTTCATGCACATCCGTGAGGTGGAGCGCCTTGCGTGGATTCGCGAGCACATCGAGCCGGCAAACCGCCCGGGCCTGACCCGCGAGGACCGGCTGCAGATCTTGCGCAAGCTGAACCAGGCCACGCTGTTCGAGGAGTTTTTGCAGAAGAAGTTTGTGGGCCAAAAGCGCTTCTCCCTCGAAGGCGGCGAATCGCTCATCCCCGCCCTGGACACCCTCATCGAGTCCGGCACCCGGGCGGGCGTCCGGGAAGTGGTCATCGGCATGGCCCACCGCGGCCGCCTGTCCACCCTCGCCCACATCCTCAACAAGCCCTACGAAGCCATTTTCTGCGAGTTCGAGGGCAAGCCGTACGGGGAAGAAGGGGTGTTCAGCGGCGACGTGAAGTACCACCTCGGCTACTCCCGGACCCAAACCGCCGACAGCGGCGAAGAAGTGACCATCACCCTCGCCCCGAACCCGTCTCACCTCGAGGCCGTCGGGCCGGTCGTGCAAGGCATCGCCCGGGCGCGCATCGACTCGACCTACGGCACCGAGGACGCCGTCCTGCCCATCCTCATCCACGGCGATGCGGCCATCGCTGGCCAGGGCGTCGTCTACGAGCTCGTGCAGATGGCCCAGCTCGACGGCTACCGCACCGGCGGCACCGTGCACATCGTCGTGAACAACCAGGTCGGCTTCACCACGAATTACCTCGATGCGCGGAGTTCAACCTACTGCACGGACGTCGGCAAGGTGACCCAGGCGCTCGTGTTCCACGTGAACGCGGACGATGCCGATGCGGTGGTGCAGGTGATGCGCATCGCCCTCGCCTACCGCCAAACCTGGCACCGCGACGTTTTCATCGATCTCCTCGGATACCGCCGCCACGGCCACAACGAGGGCGATGAGCCCAAATTCACCCAGCCCACGCTCTACAAGGCCATCGCGGCCCACCCGAGCCCGCGTGCGCTCTACCTCAACCAGCTCATCTCCGAAGGCGTGGTCGACACGGCCTACGGCGAAACGCTTTACCAGGAACAGTGGCAGCGCATGGAGGCCGGCTACGATGCCGCCTGCGACATCACCACCTCCCAGGTCCACGACTTTCTCAACCACCTCTGGCAGGACTACCGCCATGCCTTGCCGGGCGAACTCGTGGAAGCCCTGGAAACGGGGGTTCCAGCAGACCGGCTGCGGACGTGCGCCGAGCGCATCCACGCGCTTCCGGAAGGGCGGAAGTACTTTAAGAAAGTGGAGCGGTTGTTTGCCGACCGGCGGGCGATGGTAGAGGCCGATGCGCTGGACTGGGCGCTCGGGGAGCTTTTAGCGTACGCAACCTTGCTCGAAGAAGGACATCCGGTGCGCATCAGCGGCCAGGACGTCGAGCGCGGAACGTTCTCGCACCGCCACGCGGTGGTGAAGACGGAGGACAGCGAGGAAGAGATTGTGCCGCTGAACGCCGTAGCAGACGGCCAAGCGCGCTTCACCGCCTTCAATTCGCTGCTCAGCGAGTACGCGGTTTCCGGGTTCGATTACGGCTATGCGTTCGCCCGTCCGGAGGGCCTGACGGTGTGGGAGGCGCAGTTTGGCGACTTCAACAACGGCGCCCAAATCCTCTTCGACCAGTTCCTCAGCGCAGCGGAAGACAAGTGGAAGACCATGAACGGGCTAGCCCTGTTCCTGCCCCACGGCTACGAAGGCATGGGCTCAGAGCACAGCAGCGGCCGGATGGAGCGCTTCCTGCAGCTTGCGGCAGGCGACAACTTTACGGTCTGCAATGTGACGGAGCCGGCGAACTTCTTCCACCTGCTGCGCCGGCAGGTGAAGTGGCCGTTCCGCAAACCGCTCATCGCCTTTACCCCGAAGAAACTCCTGCGCCACCCGAAGGCGGTGTCGCCGCTGGCAGCCTTTGCATCGGGCGGATTCCGCGCAGTCATCGACGATCCCCGCGTGGCCGATCCGGCTGCCGTGGAAACGGTGGTGTTCTGCTCGGGCAAGGTATACTACGATGCCGTCGAGCGGCTTGAACAGGAAGGCATCCAGGACTGTGCGCTGGTGCGCGTCGAACAGATCCATCCGCTTCCTGAGGCAGCTCTTGAGGCAGTGGTGGAACGGTATGCGTCGGCCGAGCGCTACGTTTGGCTCCAAGAAGAGCCCCGCAACATGGGCGCCTGGGCCTACATGAAGCTCAACTGGACGCGGGTGAACCTCGAGCCGCTGACCCGCCCGACCAGCGCAAGCCCGGCCGTCGGCTCCTCTTCGCTGCACGACCGCCAATTCCACGCCCTGATGGAAGGCCTCACCTCGTTCTCCCGCCTCAAAGCCTGAACCTCAACTTCTGCTCAACCGCTACCTTCGCCCCATGTCCATTCTCGAAATGAAAGTCCCCAGCCCCGGGGAGTCCATCAGCGAAGTTGAAATCGCCCAGTGGCTCGTCGCCGATGGCGATTACGTCGAAAAGGACCAGCCCATCGCGGAGGTGGATTCGGACAAGGCGACGCTTGAGTTGCCCGCGGAAGCTGCAGGGACCATCGTGTTGAAGGCTTCCGCCGGCGACACGGTCGCCGTCGGCCAAATCGTGTGCCTCATCGACACCTCCGCTGAACGTCCAGCCGGTGCAGGCCCCGCGGCGGCCCCAGCCCCCG
>JBMTYE010000094.1:0-6670 GCA_049454255.1 Flavobacteriales bacterium | reverse complement strand
CCTGGGTACTGCCCGGAACCGAAGCACCTGTGCGGCGCCCACGGCGCGGCCACCGATGAAGAGGGCGCTCCCCCCGCGGCACCTGTGGAGGAAGAAGGACTTTGGGGGGTCTTCCTGCTGGGCATGCTGCTCGGGTTCGCAGCCTTGTTTACGCCGTGCGTGTTCCCCATGATTCCCATGACGGTGAGCTTTTTCACGAAGCAATCGAAGACCCGCGCGGCCGGCGTGCGCAACGCATTGTTGTACGGATTCTTCATCATCTTCATTTACACGGGTTTAGGGCTTTTGCTCACGGCGATTTTCGGGGTAGATGTCTTGAACCTCATTTCCACGGATCCGTACTTTAACCTCTTCCTCTTCCTGTTGCTTGTGGTGTTCGGGGCCAGCTTTTTGGGGGCCTTTGAGCTGCAACTTCCGTCCAAATGGGCAAACAGCGCGGACCGCGCCGCGGACCGGGGTGGATTTCTGGGCATTTTCTTCATGGCAGCAACGCTGGCCATCGTGAGTTTTTCCTGCACCGGCCCGCTGGTGGGAAGTGCCTTAGCCGGGGCTGCAACGGGGTCCTACGCCGCTCCTGCCGCCGTCATGTTCGGGTTTTCGCTGGCGCTCGCGCTCCCGTTTATGCTGTTTTCCGCCTTCCCGGGCTGGCTCAACTCCCTGCCTTCGTCGGGGGGATGGCTGAACAGTGTCAAGGTGGTCTTGGGCTTGTTAGAAATCGGTTTTGCATTCAAATTCCTCTCGAACGCTGACCTCGTGCTTCAGCTCGGGCTGCTCCAGCGCGAACTTTTCATCGCGATCTGGATTGCCGTCGCGCTGGCCATTGCCTTCTACCTGTTCGGCTGGCTGACCTTTCCCCACGATTCCCGCATCGAACGGCTCGGTGTCGGGCGTTTCGGGATGGGCCTCGCGTTCTTCATTTTCGGGCTCTACCTCATCCCCGGCTTGTGGGGTGCACCGGTCCACCTGATTTCCGGTTTTCCTCCGCCGGCCACGTATGCTGAATGGCACCACGGTGGGGGGGGTGGACAGGGTACAAGCATCGGGCATGTGGAGGCCCGGTTTACCGATTACGAAGCTGGCCTTGAAGCCGCCCGGGCGGAAGGCAAGCCCGTGTTGCTGGATTTCACCGGATGGGCATGTGTGAACTGCCGTAAGATGGAAGAGCAAGTTTGGCCGAATGCCACGGTGGCGAAGATGCTCACGGAAGACGTGGTGCTGGTCTCGTTGTACGTCGACGAACGGAAGGAGCTGCCGGCACAAGAGCATACCTCTCAAAATTACGGGGGCAAGGCCTTCCCCATCCGCACGGTCGGCAACAAGTGGTCCTACTTGCAAGCCTCTCAATTCAATACGAATTCGCAGCCCTTCTATGTGCTGCTTGACCACGAAGGCAAGCAAGTCGGTGGGACTGCCGGATACGACCCAGATCCGGATCAGTTTATTGCCTTTCTCGAAGACGGTTTAAGCAAGTTCGCTGCGCACTGATCCGAACGCAGACAAACTGAATCTCCCCATGCACAAAACCGCTGTGTCCTGCGCGGTTCGACGCATCACCTTCGCAGCATGAACACCCCCCCTATCATCCTCTCCCACCTGCAAGAGGCTGCTGAACTGCTGGGCCGCATTCAGAAGGACGAGGCTTTCCTCGCTGCGGTCGATCGTGGAGCGTCCCTGCTCAGCCAGTCCCTCGCCCAAGGCGGCAAGGCCATCTCCTGTGGCAACGGAGGTTCCATGTGCGATGCCATTCACTTCGCTGAAGAACTCAGCGGACGCTACCGCAACCACCGCAGGGGACTCGCCGCTATGGCCTGCTCCGACCCCGCACACCTCACCTGCGTCGGGAATGACTACGGCTTCGACGAGGTCTTCGCGCGCTACCTCGAAGCGTTGGGCAGACCCGGAGATGTCTTGGTGGCCATTTCTACAAGTGGCAACTCACCGAATGTAGTCGCCGCTGCGCGAAAAGCGCACGAGATGGGGATCTCCGTGCTCGCCCTCACCGGAAACTCCGGTGGAGCCCTGGCTGAGCTGAGTCATGTCGAAGTGCGTGTGCCGTGGACAGGTTACGCGGACCGCATCCAGGAAGTGCACATCAAGGTAATCCACAGCTGGATCGACGCGGTCGAACGGGCTGTTTCCTGAGGTTTCAAGCATGTGGACCCAAACGTTCGGCGCCTCCCACCGAGGCGCCCAAGCCCTTCCCGTGTCCGTTGAAATCCGGACGGAACGCGGCTTCCGATTCCATGTAGCCGGCTTGCCTCCTGGTGCTGCTCGCGATGCTGCCCTGAGAATCCGCGCGGCTTTGCTCGCCAGCGGATGCCGGTGGCCGCGCCTTTCATGCACGGTGAATCTCTCCCCGGCCGTCTCCCCGGCGGAGGCAACTGCATTTGACCTGCCCATCGCCCTGTCCTTGCTTGCAGCCTCCGACCAACTCCCCCCAGAACGCATCCGGACGGTATGCAGTCTCGGCGAGTTGAGCTTGAACGGGGCCCTCTGTGGCCACCATGCTGCCTACCTCGCTGCACCCGGGGCTGCACTCGAGGCGGGATGCACAGAGATCATACTTCCAGAAACGGCAGAAATCTCCGGGGCACCGTGGCTCCCTGCCCACAACCTGCGCGCCGTAGTGCGTCACCTGCGGGGCGAACGACAAATTCGCACTACCGCTCCTTCAGCGGCTGAGCTACCCGTGCACCGGGAAGTGGATTTGGGCGATCTCATGGCAAATCGCATGACCCGTTTGGCGCTGATTGCTGCGGCTGCCGGTCACCACCACGTCTTGATCCTCGGCCCACCCGGCTCGGGGAAATCGACCTTTCTCCGCTGCATCCACGGGTTGCTCCCTCCCCCGTCCACGAAGGACCGCACAGCGCACGACCGGTTTCGCGCCATGCGCGGACTTGATTCCGTGGGGCCAGCACACGTTCCCTTTCGCTCTCCACATCCTTCAACTTCTCCAGAAGGCCTCGTGGGAGGGTTCCACGGAGGCGCAGGCCTGGTTCCGGGAGAACTGAGTTTGGCTTGCGGAGGAATGCTCTGCCTCGACGAGCTTGCTGAATTCCCGCGCAATGTCCTTGAAGCGCTTCGGGGCCCACTCGAATCGGGTGAGGTGCACATTTCCCGAGCAGGAGGCATTGCCCGCATTCCCGCTCGTTGCATTGTAGGTGCCTCATCGAACCCATGCCCTTGCGGGTACCTCGGGGAAGGGCCTTCCCGATGCCGGTGCAGCGAAGCAGATATCTCGAAGTCGTTGCGCCGACTTTCAGGGCCCATTATCGATCGGTTCGCCATACACCTTGAAACCGGTTTGCACCCGAAGGAGGATTCGGATGTGCCTTCGTGGATGAGGTCATCGCACGAAGCAGCGCAAGTGGTGGCCTATGTCCGGAAGCATGTCGAAACCTCGGAAGCACCACCCCCCACCCCGGAGGCGCGCGAGTTCCTGCGCACACTCAGTCGATCGCTTGGGATTTCCGAGCGAGGTCGAAACAGCGTGCTGCGACTGGCACACACCTTCTTGTCGATCGATGCGGCCACTGGAGGCGGGGTATTTAGCGGCGAAGACCGACGAGATCTTGAACAGACCGCGCTGCTCTGGGCCACACATTGCCGCATCTTTGATCGGTCAAGTTGGATTGAAGCCGCACGGAAACGCAATGCCCACCGCCATGAACGCTCTCGTCCTGTCGTGCCGAGGTTACACCCCTGATATCCCAGCATCGTGTTGGATTGCGCCGAATGCCACCCTCGTCGGAGATGTGGTTCTCGGGGAGGAGAGTACGGTGTGGTTTGGGGCCATCCTCCGTGGCGATGTTGCTCCCATCCGCATCGGAAAACGCGTGAATATCCAGGATGCCGTAGTGCTCCATGGAACCTACGAACAGTCCCAAACCGATATCGGAGACGGCGCATCCATCGGCCACGGAGCCATTATCCACGGAGCTAACATCGGGGCGCAGGTACTGGTCGGTATGGGGGCCGTCGTGATGGACAGTGCGGACATCGGTACCGGAGCTGTCATTGCGGCCGGAGCTGTGGTGCTGGCTGGAACGGTTGTGCCTGCAGGAACGCTTTGGGCCGGCGTGCCCGCTCGTCAAGTCGGACCAGTAAAGCCTGAACTCGCAGTACGACTCGCAGCGACCTCGGATCGGTACGTGGAGTATGCGGACTGGTTCCGGAGCGGCGGGGCGGACTGATCAGATTTCCCAGATTCTGCTCTCCTCGAGTTCGACCTCCCGGCCGAAAAACGTGCGGGCTCCCGAAGCGAACGAGGCGGTCAGATCGGAGACGATGAACCGGCGCTGGTGAATTGCCTTCGGGCCGCGTGAGGACGGCATGTTTTCCACCGCGATGCGGACAGCATTTGCCACGATGCCGGGTGTGTCGAGCACGTCAACGCCACTGGGAAGGAAGGCCCGGATTTGGTCTGAGATGAGGGGATAGTGGGTGCAGCCGAGCACCATGGCGTCTACTTCGTTGAACAGTCCATCTCCGAGGTAGGCCTCGAGCAGCGCTTCCGAGACCGACCCGGTGTGAAATCCTTCTTCAATGGCAGAGGCCAGCAAGGGAGTGGCCCGCACCACGGGAACCAATCCGTGTGCCGAGAGGGCGCGCTGGTAGACACCGGATTCAATGGTGGCCCGCGTACCGATTACGCCGATCCGGCCACCTGGGTGTGCAGCAGCCGCAAACGACACTACAGGCGACACAACATCCACGACAGGAATGCGAGGCCCCAGCGCATCGCGGACCGCATCCAGCGCATTGCTGGAGGCCGAATTGCACGCTACCACCACAAGTCGACATCCTTGGTCGCGGAGATGATGGGAAATGCGCGATGAGAAATGTCGAATCAATTCGGGGGATTTCTCCCCGTACGGCAGGTGAGCAGTGTCTCCGAAATAGACTAACGGATAGCCAGGAAGCACATCTGCAACTGCGCGTGCAACCGTAAGGCCGCCGATACCTGAGTCGAAAATCCCGATGGGGGGGCGCATCGGGTGCGCCCTTACATGCCCAGTTTGGCGCGCACCATCGGTGCGACGTCCTCACCACCGTTGTACAAGGTTGCGCCGGTGCTGGAGTCGAAGATGTAGGTGAACTTTTGTTCCTTCCCGACTTCGTCGATGGCTGTCTGGACCCGCTGGATCATGGGTTCGAGCAAGGACTGCTCTAACTTCTGGAGTTCCTCCTGAACTGTTGCCGCAAACTCTTGCAATCCCGCATCCATGCCTTGGAGTTCGCGCTCTTTTTGGGTGCGAATGGCATCAGGCCAGGTGGCTGCTTTTTGCTGGTACTCGGCATACTTCGTTTGCATCTCACCTTGCATACGTTTCAACTCCTCTTCGTATTGGGTGGCCTGGGATTCAATCGTGGCCTGTGCAGTGGCCCGCTCAGGCAGGGCAAGAAGGATTTCTTGGGCATCCACATGACCGAAGCGGCCTTGGCCAACGGCGGGAAGAACACTTACAAAGCACAGCGCAACGGCGAAGAGAAAAAGCTTCATGAGAGGAATTGAATTCGTGCGAAAATACAGCGTTACTTCATTGCTTTCCACCCGTCCGGATGGACTCGGTGGCCCCGCGGACCCCTTCGCGGGCACCCTCGATGCCCTTGCCGACTGCATCTTTTGCCTTGTCCTGAAGCGATTTGCCCGCTTCCTTGCCTTCGCCCTCTTTGCCGGATTCGATGGTTTCGCCCGGAACATAGCCGAGCGCCTTGATGAGGCGGTCAGAGATGTCGTATTTCGGGTTCGTGTAGAGCATGTTGCTCTGGTTCGTTTTGTCGAAGATGACCATGTAGCCACCCGACTCAGCGATAGCCATGAGCTCCTCAAAAATCTTGTCCTGTATGGGCTGAATGAGCTCCTTGCGCTTGCGGAAAAGTTCGCCTTCCGGGCCAAACCGCTCCTTCTGCAAGGCCTTCGCTTCCGCGCGCTTAGCTTCGATTTCCTCTTCCCGCTTCGCCCGCATTTCGCCGGTTAACAAGACCCGTTCTGCGCGGTAGGCCGCTTCGAGGCGGCCGACGGCGACGAGTTTCTCCTCCACCTCAGCCTGCCAATCGATAGCGAGCTGGTTGAGTTGGTTTTGGGCCTCCGCATACTCCGGCATGTGGAGCAGCACGTAGTCTGAATCGATGTAGGCAAACTTCTGGGCCCACGCCATCGGGGCACCCAGGAGGCCTGCACAAAGGAGGAGAAGGAGGAAGTGGCGCATGCGCGGAAGTTACGTCGGTTAAAGGGCGTCAGAGCTCGCCCATGCTCATGCCGATGCTGAAATGGAACTGGCCGCGGGCCATGTCGGGCACAGCAGGCAAATCGTCGAGACGCCAGCCATAATCTAAACCGAGCAGCCCGAACATAGGCAGGAAAATTCGGAGTCCTACGCCGGCACTGCGGTAGACTTGGAACGGATTGAATTCGCGGCCGTCGGCCCAGGTTCGACCGGCATCGACGAAACCTAACATAAAGATGGTAGCGCTCGGGTTCGTGGAAAGCGGGTAGCGCAGTTCCATTCCGTATTTGGCGACGGCCGGTGCGCCCGTATTGCGGTCCGGGGCGGTGAGACTGAGGTCGTCGTAGCCGCGCAGGTTGAGAATTTCGCGGCCGTCCAGCCCTCAACTTCTGGGTATACGATAACATTATCATATTGACTGAGAAGAAGACCAACAG
>JBMTYE010000093.1:0-6671 GCA_049454255.1 Flavobacteriales bacterium | reverse complement strand
CAGCCGCAGGCCCTGCGATGCACCCTGAGCGTCTCTTCGCTCACCGACCTCCGCACGCGCTTGCCTTTTCTTCAGGACGGAGACAAACACCTCCGCTGAGCCACACAAATCACTGCCAAAACGCCGGATGCCGTTCGTACTTCTTTGTCCCGATGCGCTTTCCACCGATGGATACGGTGCGGGCACTCGCCTTCGAAAGCGTTAATTGAATTGTGCCGTACCCATCGTTGTTGTTCGGATTTCCCCGAAGCGTAGTCCCATTCGGATTGAATCGATGTTGGTCAAGCGACCCCGCGTTCGCGCCTGCTGCAGCGATGCTCTCCGCAGTCGCCCGTGATGTCAACGGCCGGTCTGCATAAAAACCGGAAATGTCATCAAGGTAATCCGTGGTCGTGATGCGGTAGCAGATCTCCACACCCACTTGCCAGCCGCCGTTGACCACCCACTTCGCCCCGACGCCGAATGGAACTGCGATCCCGATGGGGCTGTACGCCACCCCTTCCGTACGCTCTGGACGGAGGTTTTGCCAGACTGCAACCACCTCGCTGGTTGACCCGATTTCGCGGGCCTGCGGATTTGAATAGAACACACCTAAACCCGCAAAGCCATAAATAGCAGGAAGTCCCCCACCTGTGGAGAACGACTGGCTCGGTCTCCAGTAGCCTTCCGCCCGGGCGGACACCTCAATCAAGTTGTTGCGGAAGTGCAAGTTGCGGGCTCGACGAGGTCCGTATTTCGTGTGTGCGTCATCCCCGCCGATGCCGATGTACTGCACCCCTCCCCGTACCGCCCAGACCCGATCGAAATCGTACAAAGCCTGGGCACCGATGGTAAATCGCGTCTCTTGGGCCTGCAAATCGTAAATGAATGGCCTGCGCGCTGTGGTGCCGTTTCCGATGTCCCCGAGGTAGTTCGAAATGCCCACCACAAGTCCGATGTCCGGAGCTCCGAGTTGAGCCGTCCCGCCACTTCCAAGGGCCAAAAGGCCTAAAATCAGGAGAATACGGTTCATGTTCATCGCGTGCAAATCCGTGTGGTCGAAGATAGGATGCAAACCTACAACCCGTAGATTCATATACTATTGTGTTTAACAATGTCCCTGACCACCCCGGGAATCCGTTCAGACAAAGGCGTTGAGGCCCGTAATGTCAAGCCCGGTGATGAGCAAGTGGATGTCGTGGGTGCCCTCGTAGGTAACGACTGACTCGAGGTTCATCATATGCCGCATGATGGGATACTCGCCGGTGATGCCCATGCCGCCCAAGATTTGGCGCGACTCGCGCGCGACCTCAAGGGCCATCGCTACGTTGTTGCGCTTCGCCATCGAGATCTGCGCGGACGTTGCCCTGCCAGCATCTCGGAGTTGGCCGAGGCGGAACGTCAGCAACTGGGCCTTCGTGATTTCGGTAATCATCTCCGCCAATTTCTTTTGCTGGAGCTGGAATCCACCGATGGGCCGGTCGAACTGAGTGCGTTCCTTCGCGTAACGCAAGGCCACATCGTAGCAATCCAGCGCTGCACCGATGGCGCCCCATGCGATGCCATATCGCGCTGAATCCAGGCAGCTCAACGGCGCTCCGAGTCCATCGCGGCCCGGAAGAATGTTCGTTTTCGGTACACGCACGTTGTCGAAAATGAGCTCGCCCGTGTCAGACGCCCGGAGGCTCCATTTACCGTGCATCGTGGGGGTTGAGAAGCCGGCCATGCCGCGCTCAACGATGATGCCTTGGATGCGGCCCTGCTCGTTCTTCGCCCACACCACCGCGAGTTGCGCGAAAGGCGCATTCGAAATCCACATCTTCGCGCCGTTCAGGATGACGTGGTCGCCGTCTTCGCGGAAGTTCGTCGTCATGCCGCCGGGGTTTGAGCCGTGGTCCGGCTCGGTCAGCCCGAAACACCCCATCCACTCGCCAGTAGCGAGTTTCGGGAGGAACTTGCGCCGTTGCTCCTCCGAGCCGTACCGCCAAATGGGGTACATCACCAGTGAACTCTGAACGGAGGCCGTAGACCGCAACCCGCTGTCGCAGCGTTCGAGCTCCTGCATGATCAAGCCGTAGGCGATTTGGTCTAATCCTGCTCCTCCATACTCGGTCGGGATGTACGGCCCGAACGCACCGATCTCCCCGAGTCCCGGCAGCAGGTGCTTCGGGAACGAACACCGCTCAGCGGCATCCTCGATGATGGGGCTCACTTCCTTCTTGACCCAGGCACGGGCCGTCTCGCGAATCAGCTTGTGCTCTTCGGTCAGCAAGTCGTCGAGCAAGTAATAATCGTGGCCTTGGTAGAGATCTGTACGCATGGCGCAAAGATACGGAGCCCTCCTCCCTGCCTCTGTCGGATTAACGTCCGGATTCGTAGCCGCTGTCGACGAGCAGGCCGCCCGCGCGGTAGGCCCCTACAGCCAGGGCATCGACCCGCTCGTTCCGGGGATCGCCGTTGTGACCGCGCACCCAATGGAACGTCACACGGTGCCGGTCATGCACCTTGAGCAACCGCTCCCACAGGTCGGGATTCTTCTTGTCTTTGTACCCCACCTTCCGCCATTTGCGGACCCACCCCTTGTTGATGGCGTCGACCACATACTTCGAGTCCGAGAATACATGGACTTCGAGGCCCTCCTTTGTCAACGCCTCCAGTCCGACAATGACCGCCAGCAGTTCCATGCGGTTGTTCGTCGTCAACCGGTAGCCCTGGCTGATTTCTTTCTCATAAGGGCCGTATTGCAGCAGCACCCCATACCCCCCCGGTCCAGGATTTCCGCTGGCGGCGCCGTCTGTATAGAGCGTTACGTGTGCCATGTGGCTGCCTCGCGTTCCACAACCTCGGGATAGAACCGGTGTTCGAGCTCGAGCACCTTCGCCGCAATCGTCTCGGGCGTGTCGCCTGGCTCGATCGCCGCGCGAGCCTGGAACAGGATTTCACCGCGGTCGTATTCACCGTTTACGCGGTGGACCGTCATCCCCGTCTCCCGCACCCCAGCGGCATGGACCGCTTCGTGCACATGCATTCCGAACATCCCTTTCCCGCCAAACGCAGGAAGCAGCGACGGATGCACGTTGAGGATGCGGCCGCCGTAACGTGCGATAAACGACTCCGGAACGTGAACAAGAAATCCGGCAAGCACAATCCCCTCAACTCCGAGCGCATCGAATCTGTTTACGGCTGACCCGTCCGCAAGCTCCGCCGCACGTACCCGCTCCACCGCGATCCCAAACGGACGCAACCGGGCATAGACACCTGCCTTTTCTTCCGGACGATTGCAACCCACCACCGCAACTTCGACTCCACGCGACTGGGCAAAGTGCCGACAAAGAACTTCCGCATTCGAACCCGAACCGGAAGCAAGCACGGCGATGCGTACCCGGTCGTCGTTCACCTCGCGCGGCTCACGGCTTCCCGGCCCTCAAGGTCTTGTTTTGCCGTATTCGCGGCTTCTTCCATTTCCTTGAGGAACGGTGAGTCTGCATGGTAGACGCGCAGCACCTGAACGAGGCGATCCGCAATTTGGACTGCTAAGCTGCGCTCCCGCGCGGCTGCAGCGGCAAATGCAACATCCTGCTTCGCGAGATAGCGCATCATCTGCACCTGCTGTTCCATCAGTCCTCGGGTAAGCTCCTCGTGCAACGCATCCGCGCGCTTCAATTTCTCCGGGGACATTTGAGCGGCAAACTTCGCCTTCGCGGTGTCCCGGCACGTCAACTCACTCAGCAATTCCTGCATGGGCAGTACAACCCGCGTATACGGCACGTTCTTAGCCGGTGTAACCGACATAAGCTTGTCCAGCACATCCACTGCCCGGTTGCCATCGCCGGCATCCATCATGGCCCGAGCCAAATTTGAAATCTGCAGCCTCAGGTTCGTGACCATCCGGCGGTTGTTCTCGTCCAAATAGACGCCACGGCCTTCCGTACGGTCCATGTTGCCCCAATGCCACTGCTCCATCACGCTCCGGTACATCTTGTCGCGCGCAACTCCGCCGATGGCATTCGGATTGCTCGACGGGGGGTATTTCACCGGAACGAGACGGTAGGCGAGACCCTCCAGTCGGAAGTGGTCCTCGAGTCCGAGGTAGGCCTCAGGGCCCGTGGTTACGGCGAAGTAAACCGGACGTTCCCAGTTATTCGTCGCCAGCAGATCGAGCAACGCGAGCTGACCTTTGAGGATGTACTGGCGTGGGCGACCGGATTCATCGTCAATGGTCCAGGTCAGGGTGTCGGTGAAATGTGCCCAATCTTCCTCAGTCAGGAAGCCCAACTTTTGGATTTGGGCGCGGTCCACGGGCAAGGTGAACTGCGAGCCCGGGAGGTAGGCATAGGTCTTACCACGGCCATAATCCTTCACATCCGCATCGTCCAGCGCCACCCTCAGAGCATCGTGCAAGTTCATCGCCTCTGGACCTCCAGGCACTGGGCGGTCCAGCAACACGATATCCCGGGTCCCTTGGCGGTACTTCTCTTCGTCCATGGAAATCGGGAGCGGAGCACTTTCGTAGGCGCGGCGCTTCATTTGGTCCACATACCAATCCGTGTTCAGCAAACTCAGGTTGCAAATCCGGACGTCCGTCCGGTAGCCCTCGACTTCCTGCACGTACCACAAGGGAAGGTATCGTTGTCCCCGTTCGTGAAGAGGATGGCGTTCGGCTCGAGCGAATCGAGGTAGTTCTTCGCGAAATCCACAGCCGTGCGGCGGTACGACCGGTCGTGGTCGTCCCATCCGTCTGCTGCCATGACCACGGGAACGAGAAGAGAAATACCCACAAGTACACCACCTGCGAGCGGGCCTTTCCGGTCCACACGTCCCAGCCCGTAGGCCAGTGCGATAAGCGCAGATGCAACCGCCCCCATGAACAGCGCATACATGCCGAGCGCTGAATCTCCCCCGAGCACCGCCCCCGCACCCCCCACCACTGCACCGGAACCTAAGGCGCCGGCAACCACGCGACCCAGACCTTTGGCATCAAGCGAACGGGCGGACTCCACGAGGGCGTACACTCCGAGACCTACCCAAATTGCAAACGCGTAGAACGAGCCCACGTACGCGTAGTCCCGCTCCCTCGGCTGCAACGGATACTGGTTCAGGTACACCACGATGGCAATCCCCGTCAGCACGAACAGCGAAAGCACCACCATGAATTGCCGCGGATCGCGGCGGAAATGGAAGACGAGACCGATGAGACCGAAGATGAGCGGGAGGAAGTAGAATGCGTTGAGGCCTTTGTCGTTCCGCATTTCGTCCGTCAACGCCGAGCGGTCGCCGAGCCGGGTGGCATCGATGGCGTCGATACCGCTCAGCCAGTTGCCGTGCAGGAAGTCACCGTGTCCCTGGATGTCGTTTTGGCGGCCTACGAAATTCCAGAGGAAGTAGCGGAAGTACATCCAGCCCATCTGGTAGTCCGCAAAGAAGCGCAGGTTTTCGCCTTGGGTAGGCATGGATTCCCGAAGCACCCGGTTCAGCATTTGCTGCAACTGCAGGGCCTCGCTCCGCGCTTCCTCGTTGCCGGCATTTGCCATGGCGATGGCTTGACGCAACGCAGCCTCCATTTCGTTTTTCTGGGCACGCAGGCCTTGGGCATACCCTTCTCCCTCCTTCGCTCCCTCAGCTAACGCGTCCACCATAATGGCCGCGACGGTTGGACGAAGCTCAAGGCTGGAGAGCGGTGCGCGCTGCATTTGGCCCGATTCGGGATTGCGTACGAGCAAAGTGGAATCCGATTCCACTTCGAAGTTGTCGCTGAACCTGGCGCCGTTCAAGCGGAAGAGCGCATTGAAGTCCTTCGTCAATTCCGCCGCAGACTTGCCCGCCCCGAGGAACTCGAGCTCGATGTGGGCGGACAACTCGGATTCACTGAGCTCTCCGTCTGCGAGGGGGCTCTTGTACGATGTTTTCAGGTTAAAATTCTTGTAGTTGCTCCACCGCATGTACTCCTCGATGTGCGACGGTGTGTCACTGTACATGCGCGGGAAAACCATGGTGAATTCCGGATCGAAGTTGGGCACCGAGTTCTTCTTCTCCCCGCTGTCCACGTACTCCTCCTTCATCACGCGGTTGCCGCCTTCAGCGATGAACGCCTCTGCGCGCGCGCGCTCCCGGAACGACTTGAGGCGCACCTCTTGTACTCCTTTCTTTTCGTAGACGCTGAAGCTCTTCACCCAAGTAGGCGATCCGTCTTCGTAGGGCTGGTCTTCGTCTGTGGGAGAATCCCAAAACTGGCCCTTCGAGAGGGGTCGGTCACCGTACTGTTCCCGGTTCAGGTAGGACAGCAACGCGAAGAGGTTCTCCGGGTTGTTCTCGTCCATGGGCGGGTTCGCCCCCGACCGGATGACGATCACGGCAAACGAGGAATATCCGAGCAGCAGCAGGGCCACCGACAAGAACACCGTGGTCAGCGTCCAGCGCTGGGTGCGGTGGCTCCACCAAATCCCCGCGCCTACAAGCGCAACGACAATCAGCGCGTAAAGAAGCACGCCAGTATTGAACGGCATACCCATGCCGTTGACAAAGAAGAGCTCAAACTTCCCTGCGAGCTGCACCACTCCTTTGATGATGCCCTCTTGCACCACCAGCAGGATGGCCCCTGAGGTGGCGAGGGCGACGAGCAAACCTTTCCACGAGAACGTGTACTTGCGGAAATAAACGACCAGCGCGATGGCGGGAATGGCCAGCAAGTTGAG
>JBMTYE010000092.1:0-6679 GCA_049454255.1 Flavobacteriales bacterium | reverse complement strand
TGCGGATCGATGTCCACAGCTTCCGCTTTGAGTACCGGGTCTCCGTAGGCGACGATGGGGAGGATCATGTGCCAAATTTAGCCCGCACCGGGCGGACCCTCCACTACTTTTGCACCATGGGTATGCTGGATACGATTCCCGAGGCCATCGAGGCCATCCGACGCGGTGAGATTATCGTCGTCGTCGACGATGAAGACCGGGAAAACGAGGGCGATTTCCTTATGGCGGCGGCCCATGTCACGCCGGAACACATCAACTTCATGGCCACCCACGGGCGGGGCCTGATCTGCGCGCCTCTGACGGAAGAACGGTGCGATGCGTTAGGACTCGACCTCATGGTCCGCACGAACAACGCCGCGTACGAAACCCCGTTCACGGTATCCGTCGACCTGCTCGGCCATGGCTGCACGACGGGGATTTCGGCCTCCGACCGGGCTCGGACCATCCAAGCCCTCGTCGATCCGGCCACTCGACCAGAAGATTTGGGCCGCCCGGGTCACATCTTCCCGCTGCGGGCCCGTGGTGAAGGGGTGTTGCGGCGACCGGGACACACCGAGGCCGCAATCGACTTTGCGCGTTTGGCGGGGCTCGCCCCCGCAGGTGTCATCGTCGAGATCCTCAACGCGGACGGCACCATGGCGCGCCTGCCGGAATGCCGGGAAATTGCGGACCGCTTCGGGCTGAAGCTCGTCTCCATCGCCGACCTCATTGCCTACCGACTCGCCCACGAGCGGCTCATCGAACGGACCCTCGACCTGGTCCTCGACACGGCCTGGGGCCCCTTCCAAGCCATCGGATACCGGCACCAAGGCTCGGACACGGAACACCTTGCGCTCGTGCTCGGCGCGTGGACGCCGGAAGAGACAGTTCCTGTGCGCGTCCAAGGCGTGGGCGGCGCAGGCGACCTGCTCATGACCACCGCGTTCGGCAAAGGTCCAGAGCTGCACGCCGCCCTCGCGGCAATCGCCCGTCTCGGCCGCGGAGCCGTCGTGCTCGTCCGGCACGAACCTGGGCCACAGGGCTGGCTGTCCGACCTGCATCTGTTTGCGGGAATCCAACGAGGCGATGCCGCCCCCGTTGCCCCCGACGATAAAGACTACGGGATCGGCGCCCAAATCCTGCGCGACCTCGGCATCACCCGACTCGCCCTGCTCACCGACCGGCCCCGGCCAGCATCCGTCTTAGGCTTCGGACTCGAAATCGTCGAAACCCTTCCCCTCGGCATTCTCGCCTAACGAAAAAAGCCCGGCGTGCCGGGCTTTTATATGCTGTGCGCTCGAACTTACTTCGAGAACTTTTGGTACTTCTGACGGAACTTGTCGATCCGGCCTGCAGTATCGACGAACTGGGCCTTGCCCGTGTAGAAGGGATGCGACTTGTGGCTCACCTCCATCTTCACGAGCGGATACTCGTTGCCATCCTCCCAGGTAATGGTTTCCTTCGTCGCGGCCGCGGAACGGCTCAGAAAGGCATACTCGTTCGACATGTCCTTGAAAACGACAAGCCGGTAGTTCGAGGGGTGGATTCCTTCTTTCATGGTCTTCGCAGTAGTCCGCTGGGCGGGAGCGCAAAGATAGGGGATTCATGCAAATTCCCAATCCCCCTATACGCTTCGCGTTCTTTAACAATCTGACGTGCATAAAATCAATCTGTTGGCCGCTCGTTACGACAACCTCTCCCTAATTTTACCTCAGTTTTAGTGAGTTTAGCGCGAGCTAAGCATCAAGTGATAATTTGGTTAAGTTGGTCCCGCTTCGGAACGCCGGAGCGGGATCGTTCTTTTCTGGGGGTACGGTGAATACGGGTGCACATATATATGTGAGAAACTCGGCCCAAGCGCTTCACGCGCATGCCCTACGCACAGGTAGCTTGCACCCGCATGCTTCAGCTGTTCCTAACAAGCTTGTGGGCCCTGGCCATATCGCCACCGCACGTGGTGTCTGAATGCCGTGTTCCCGCCGACTTGAGACCGGGGGCGTCCGGCGAGATTGTTTGGACCCTGCTGTGTTCAGCCCCACCCGAAGCGGCCCGGTTTGAAGTCACCTTGCCAGCAGATCTGGTACGCGTAGAGCCCCTAGCAACTGGTGGAAAGCTGATTCGGTCAGGTTCAACCTTGCGCTACGTTTGGGAGTCACTCCCCCCAAGTACCGTTGTGCGCATGGGCTTGCGCGTGACTGCTGCCCCTTCCTTCCGCTCCGCCACCTTAGCGCCGCCGGCTTCGTTGCTCATCGACGGCACCCGCATCGATTCGCCCCTTGTACCCGCCCGACTTTCAGCGGATTTCGCACCCGCCGCTGCGCCCACGAACGCCCGTCGCGACGTGGTGGCCCAAGGCCCGGATGTCGCGCTCGTTACTGTGACGGTTACCGGGCTCGAAGCAGGCTCCTTCGCACGTATTGAGGAGACCATTCCTGAATCGTGTACGGCTGAGATCGAATCGACAGATGGCGCGACGTGCACGAATGACCGGGGCCGCCTGCGCTTCGTTTGGTTCGAAGGAACGGCCACCGGCAGTGCGCAGGTCTCGTACCGCATTATGGGGCCGGAGTCAACTTGTTTTCAGTCCATTACGGGGATGGTGATGCATGTGAAGGGGGGCGTAAGCCAAACCACCACCATCCAACCTCAACCTCAACCTCAACCTCAACCTCAACCTCAACCTCAACCTCAACCTCTGTTCCACGTCCAACTCCTCGCCACCCACTGGACCCTTTCGCCCGACTATTTTCAGAGGAAACACGGGTTTACAGAACCTGTAACCCGTTTGGAACACGAAGGTTGGACCAAATACACAACCGGCAACCACGCCACCTACGCAGCAGCCCGTAGTTCGCGCAACACCATCCGCGCGGGCTACCGGTTTCCCGGGCCTTTCGTCACCGCCTCCCACCGTGGACGGCGCATCACGGTGCAAGAAGCCCTGCTGCTCACCCGACAAACTTGGACCCCAGAATGACCGCATTGAACTCAGATTGGCCTTCCGCAATGGCCGGATACCGCACGTACCTCGAGCTTGAAAAGGGCCTGAGCTCAAATTCCGTTTCCGCGTACATGCGTGATATCGAGCAATTTGCTCGTTTTGCGCGTACCGAAGAAGGCGCGAACACTCCGCGGGACATTACCGGGGCAACCGTCGAGCATTTCATGGGCTCGCTCTATGACCGTGGACTGGCGCGCAACAGCCAGGCCCGCATGCTTTCCGGCGTCCGCAGCTTTTGCACCTACCTCCGGATCGAAGGGTTAGTGGAGGGCGACCCGGTAGAGCTCGTCGAATCACCACGGCCCCAACGCAAACTGCCCGACGTGCTCAGCGTCGACGAAATCAGCCGCATCATCGCAGCCGTGGACGTGTCGCGCCGCGAAGGAATCCGCAACCGGGCGATGCTCGAAGTGCTGTACAGCTGCGGATTGCGGGTCAGCGAGTTGATCGAATTGCGGCTGTCGCGGGTGGATTTGGTCGATGGCGTCGTGCGAGTGATCGGGAAGGGAAACAAGGAACGCTGGGTGCCCATCGGGACGTCTGCGGCGAACGCCATCGACGATTACCTCTCGCAATACCGCAATTCCATCGTACCGGAACCTGGCCACGAAGACACGCTGTTTCTCGGGCGGCAGGGGCGCGGCATGAGCCGCCAAATGGCGTTCACGATGCTCCGTCGCGCAGTGGTTGCAGCCGGTATTCGCAAAAGTGTCAGCCCGCACACCTTCCGCCACAGCTTCGCGACCCACCTGCTCGAAGCGGGAGCGGATTTGCGCGCTGTTCAGGAGATGCTCGGCCACTCCTCCATCACCACGACGGAGATTTACACCCACCTCGACCGCCGGTTCCTGCGCGACCAAATCGAGCGCTTCCACCCCCGCAGCAGCCGCGCTTCCCAGCCGACCACCTGATGCTCCGCGCGGTCGTCTTCCTCGTCTCCGTCGCCCTGCCGTTCGGGGGATGGGGCCAAACCGTCTCACGGAACCTCGTCTACGGCGTCCGGGGATCCGGCGATACGCTCAAGTACGACCTGTACCTCCCGGCGCCCCGGCTCGCACGGGCCGAAGCAGCCGCTTGGCCCACGCCGCTGCTCATTTTCGCCCACGGCGGGGCCTTCAGCGAGGGCAAACGCAGCGATGCACCGGTAGCCGAATTTGCCCAAGCGCTCGCTGAGCGGGGGATCGCAGTGGCTTCCGTGTCGTACCGGCTCTCTCTCAAAGGCGTGGGTATGGGATGCGAGGTGCCCGCTGCCCGCAAACGCGCAGCCATCGATGCCGCGGCCCAGGACCTGCTCCTCGCCGTCGACTACCTGCTCGGCCCCGGCCTGCCCACCGGGTGCGGGCGCACGTCCGTGGTCATCGGCGGCACGTCTGCCGGAGCCGAAGCGGCCTTGCGTGCCGCTTTCCGCTTGCGCCACACCTTGCCGGAGGGCATCAGCTCGGCACTCGACGGGGTCGTTTCGTTCGCCGGAGCCCTCGAATCTCCAGCACCCACAGGGTCGGGACATCCCGCGTTGCTGGCCATCCACGGGACCTGCGATGCTCTGGTCCCGTACGGTGAAGCCCTGCATCGCTACTGTCCAGCGGCGCCGGATGCCTTGAAACTCTGTGGTGGAGGTGCGCTGCACGGTTGCCTGTCGGATGCCGGGTCGCCTTCTGCCCTCGTGAGCATGACGGGGGCGGGCCACGAGGTGGCTTCAAAGGCGCTGACCGATGCGGCCATTTGCGATCGGGTAGCGGACTTCGTTCGGACCGTAGCCCGGGGCAGATCGCCCTCGTATTCGGTCACCCTTCCCGGACCGAAGGCCGCCAAATGTCCGCCCTATGCGATGCCGTGCAACTGAGCACGCCACCGTTCCACCGCCTCTGCGTACATCACGGATAGCGCATCTTCAGCCACTGCGCCGAGCCCGAGGTGGGCGAACACCTCGGTGAGCACTTCGTTCGGGGAACGCCCATCGACGGGTGGAGCAAGGGTTTGCTTGCTGAGCTTTTGGCCCGCTGCATTCCGCACGAGGGGCAGGTGGGCGTAGCGCGGAACCGGAAATCCACAGCGTTCTTGTAGCGCGATGTGGCAGGCCGTCGCATCGAGCAGGTCGGCACCCCGAACGATGTCCGTGACCCCCGCGGCTGCGTCGTCCACCACTGCGGCCAGGTGGTAGGCCCACCACCCGTCGGCGCGCTTGAGCACGAAATCGCCTACCTGAGCGGCACGGTCGTACCGCTGTTCCCCGGCCATCCGGTCCTGCCAAACCACCTCGCCAGCCCCCACCGCAAACCTCCACGAACGCGCATCAACCGGGCGTCCACGGCACGTTCCCGGATACACCGCCGCCTCCCCCAACTCCCGACGCGAGCATGCACACCCGTAGGCGTCCCCGGAAGACTGCAGCCGTTCGAGCACACCAGCATAGGCGTCGGACCGCTGGCTTTGGTAAACCGGTTCGCCATCGGGCTC
This sequence comes from Flavobacteriales bacterium, assembly GCA_049454255.1. Classification (GTDB taxonomy): domain Bacteria; phylum Bacteroidota; class Bacteroidia; order Flavobacteriales_D; family Sanyastnellaceae; genus CAMCYM01. The sequence goes on along the minus strand of JBMTYE010000092.1, from coordinate 1,242 downwards.
GAGCTGGAACCGCTCGAGGGTCCGGAAGATGGCGGCCACCGCACCGGGTTGCTCCCGGGGCGGGTCGAGGTCGTCCATCCGCACCAGCCAACGTCCACCGTGGGCCTGGGCATCGAGCCAAGACCCCACAGCCGCCACCATCGAACCGAGGTGCAGCGGACCAGTGGGCGAAGGCGCAAACCTCCCCGTGTACTCAGCCGCGGACAAGTTTGCGGTACTTCACGCGCTGCGGACCTGCATCCCCGAGCCGCTTGCGGCGGTTTTCCTCGTATTCGCCGTACGTCCCCTCGAACCAAACCACCTGCGAATCCCCTTCAAACGCCAGGATGTGCGTGCAAATCCGGTCGAGGAAGTAGCGGTCGTGCGAAATGACCACCGCACACCCCGCAAACGATTGGATCCCCTCCTCCAAGGCCCGCAACGTGTCGACGTCGATGTCGTTCGTCGGCTCGTCCAGCAGCAGCACATTCGCCTCGGTTTTCAACGTCATCGCCAGGTGCAACCGGTTGCGCTCGCCGCCGGACAGCACACCACATTTTTTTTGTTGGTCCGAGCCGTTGAAGTTGAATTTCGAAACGTAGGCCCGGCTGTTGAACAGCTTGCCGCCGATTTCGATTTGCTCGTGTCCGCCGCTGACCACTTCCCAGACCGACTTCTCCGGATCGATGTCCTTGTGCCGCTGGTCCACGTAGCCCACTTTCACGGTGTCACCGATGCGGATGGAGCCGCCATCGGGCTGCTCTTCGCCCATAATCATGCGGAAAAGAGTCGTTTTGCCGGCTCCGTTCGGTCCGATGACCCCGACAATGCCCGCAGGGGGGAGCGAAAAGGACAGGTCCTCGATCAGCAGCTTGTCCCCGAATGCCTTCGCCAAATGCTCGGCTTCGATGACCACATTGCCTAACCGCGGACCGTTGGGAATCGGAATGGACAGCTTGGCGTCTTTTTCGCTCGTGCCCTCCGCCAGCATGGCCTCGTAATTGTTCACCCTGGCCTTGTTTTTCGCCCGGCGGCCCTTCGGAGACTGGCGCACCCACTCGAGTTCGCGCTCGAGTTCCTTCCGACGCTTCGACTCCTGCTTCTCCTCGAGCGCCATGCGCTTCGTCTTCTGCTCCAGCCAGGAAGCGTAATTGCCCTCATAGGGAATGCCGTGGCCCCGGTCGAGTTCGAGGATCCAACCGGCCACATTGTCGAGGAAGTAGCGGTCGTGCGTCACACACAGGACCGTCCCGGGGTACTGCT
>JBMTYE010000091.1:0-6765 GCA_049454255.1 Flavobacteriales bacterium | reverse complement strand
AATGGGCAGACCTGCGGTGTGTGGTCGTCGGCATCGGAGAAGGCCTCGGAGGCCCACCCTCCCTGGAATCGACCTACGACCCGAAGACCCGCGAGCACGTCCTCGCAGGAACCTTTCCCGACGAACGGGAAGTCGCTGCCGAGCTAGACGGTCTCGCCCACCTGCTTCAATCGCATGGCGTGGAGGTGCTTCGGCCGGAATCGCTCGGATTCGATCAGGTGTTCGCCCGGGACATCGCACTCGTCATTGACGGCACCTTCATCATCGCCCGCATGGTCGAAAACCGGCAGGCAGAGCAGGAAGCCCTGGGGTCGTTGTTAGGCGACGCTGCTGCTCGGGCCGTGCTTCCCCCAGAAGAAGTGCGCATCGAGGGCGGGGACGTGCTCGTGCTGGAAGATGAACTGTGGGTAGGGACCGCTGCTTCTGAAGATGCCGCGTGCATCACCACCCGCACGAACGCCGCCGCCGTCTCCTGGCTTGCCTCCCAGTTTCCGCACCGCCGCGTTCGGTCGTTCGACCTCATCAAGTCCGCCACAGACCCCCTACGCAACGTTTTGCACCTCGATTGCTGCCTCACCCCGCTCGGGCTGGGCCACGCGCTGCTCTGTCCGGAAGGGTTCGTGCATGCAGCGGACGTGGAGTTCGTGAAGGAGAAGTATCCGGGCCGTTTCGCCGAGGTTGCGGTCGAAGAGATGGCGTCCATGCAATGCAACCTGTTTAGCATCAGCCCGTCAGTGGTCGTCTCAGAAGAGCGGTTCCGCCGGGTGAATGCCCAACTTACAGCTTGGGGCTACACTGTGCTCACGGTGCCGTACCGGGAAACGGCAAAAATGGGGGGACTCCTGCGCTGCACCACCCTTCCAGTGCGGAGGGGTCGCTGATTCGTCCGAACTTCGCGCCATGCAACGGACCTCCCATGTGCTCATGGTGCGGCCTTCCGTGTTCCGATCGAACGAGGAGACCGCCGCAAGCAACCACTTCCAGCAACCGACAGCCGCCTCCGATGAAGAGGTGCTTTCGAGCGCCCTCGAGGAGTTTGATGGGTTCGTGGACCTGCTCCGAGCGCACGGGGTCGACGTGTGGGTGGTGCAGGCGGACGCCGATGCAGACGTGCCCGATGCCGTCTTTCCGAACAACTGGATTTCCTTCCACAGCGACGGACGCATCGCGCTCTACCCTATGCAGGCAGAGAACCGGCGCAGGGAACGCCGCGAGGACATCGTTGCGGACATCGAACACGTGCGGGGATTCGAGGTTACCGAGGTCGTCGATTTCACCGAATTCGAGGAGCATGCGCGGTTTCTCGAAGGCACAGGCAGCATCGTGCTCGACCGGGCACACAAGAAGGCCTATGCTGCGTTGAGCCCGAGGACGGACCGGCAGGCCTTAGAACGCTTCTGTGAGGCATTTGATTACGAGGGCATTGCGTTCCATGCCATGCAGACGGTAGGCGAAAAACGCCTTCCCATCTACCACACAAACGTGATGATGGGCATCGGAACCGGTTTTGCTGCTGTCTGCCTCGACTGCGTGGACGATGCCGAAGAACGGGAGATGCTCCGGGAAAGCCTGCAGGAAGACGGCCTCGAGATCATCGAGCTGACAGAGAGCCAGATTGCTCAGTTTGCCGGCAATTTACTCGAAATCGAGGGTGCCGGCGGGCAGCCACTGATTGCGATCAGCCGGCAAGGGTTTACCGCCCTGCGGTCGGACCAAACCGAAGCCCTCCAGCGCCACGGCACCCTCCTCACCCCCGACCTGACGACCATCGAAACCCACGGCGGCGGCAGCGCCCGCTGCATGCTCGCTGAAATCCACCTCCCGCTCCACACCCCCGCATGAACGCGCTTGACCTCCACCTCCAGGCCGCCGTGGCCGCGACCTGTGCAGCCACCTTCGGCGACGGTCCCGCCGCGGCGGACGTCCAAATCACCCGGACCCGCAAGGAGTTCCGAGGCGACCGCACTGTCGTCGTCTTCCCGCTGACCCGGTATGCCCGGCTCAGCCCGGAGGCGACCGCGACCACCCTCGGCGAGGCCCTGGTGGCTGCGGATCCGCGCATTGTCGGCTTCGAGGTGGTGAAAGGGTTCCTGAACCTCGAGGTGGATAGGCGGTTTTGGGGCGAGGCACTCGAACAGGCCGTGCAGAATCCCCACTTCGGGCTCGAACCGGCCGGCAGCAAGCCGCTGGTCATGGTCGAGTACAGCTCGCCGAACACGAACAAACCCCTTCACCTCGGCCACCTGCGCAACAACTTCCTCGGCTACTCTGTCGCGCGGCTCCTCGAAGCGGTGGGCCACACGGTGGTGAAAGTGCAGATCATCAACGACCGCGGCATCCACATCTGCAAATCGATGTGGGCTTGGCGCATGCACGGCGCGGGCGAAACCCCGGCCACTTCTGGGATGAAGGGCGACAAGCTCGTCGGCAAGTACTATGTGCTGTTTGACACGCTGTTGAAGGCCCAAACCGCGGAAGGCATCGCCGCAGGCTTCTCTCCGGAAGTGGCCACCGAACAGGCCCCGGCCATGGTCGGGGCGCGCGAGCTCCTGCAGCGGTGGGAAGCGGGCGATCCTGAAGTGATGGAGCTGTGGCGCACCATGAACGGTTGTGTTTATGCCGGGTTCGAAGAGACTTATAAGTAAATGGGCGTTGACTTCGACAAGCTCTACTATGAGTCGGACACGTACTTGCTGGGCAAGGACGAGGTGCTGCGGGGCTGCGAGGCGGGAGTGTTCGAGCGGCGGCCGGATGGGAGCGTTTGGGTGGACCTCCGCGAGGAGGGCCTCGACGAAAAACTCCTCCTGCGCAAGGACGGAACGGCGGTCTACATGACGCAGGACATCGGCACCGCCATCCTGCGTTTCCGCGAATACCCCGGCCTCGACCGCCAAATCTACACGGTGGGCAACGAGCAGGAATACCACTTCAAGGTGCTCTTCGCGGTGCTCGCTCGCCTCGGCTTCGAGCAGGCAAAGCGCTGTGCACACCTGAGTTACGGCATGGTCGAGCTGCCCGACGGGAAGATGAAATCCCGCGAAGGAACGGTCGTCGATGCCGACGATTTGATGGCCGAGATGATTGCCACCGCGCGGCAGATGGCCGAGGAGTTGGGCAAGACCGAAGGCATGACCGAAGCGGAACGCGATCTCCTCCACCGGCAGGTGGGCCTCGGCGCCCTGAAGTACTACCTCCTGAAGGTCTCGCCCGCCAAATCCATGCTCTTCGACCCCGCGGCTTCCATCGACTTCATCGGCCACACGGGACCGTTCATCCAATTCAACCGCGTGCGGGCCGTCAGCGTCCTGCGCAATGCCGGCGGCGTACCGGACGGCCTGCCCCTGGATGCCGCCCGCCGGTGGGACGACGAGGAAAGTGATTTGGTCCAAACGGCCCTCGGCCTCCCAGAAGCCATCGCCGCCGCCGCCGCCGCCCACGACCCCAGCACCCTCGCCCAATTCGCCTACGACACCGCGAAGGCCTTCAGCCGCTGGTACCAGGACCACCCCGTCCTGAACGAGACCGACCCCGAACTGCGCGCGCTGCGGCTGGCCATCTGCGCCCTCGTCGACCGCGCCCTCGACCGCTCGATGTCACTCCTCGGCATCGACATGCCCGAGCGGATGTGACGGCCCAGCCGCCGTTACCCGCCTGAACACGGTATTCCGCGGCGCCTCGATTCGCCACTCCCCTCCCCCTCGGCCCACCGGTCGTGCGAAGTGGTGGACGCCGGTCCCGAGGTGCCCTGAGAACACGAGGATCCCCTCCTCTCCTTCCGGCCGGAACCGTACCACATGGTGCCCCTCGGCGCCCACCTCGATCGCGCACCCCTCCCCCGCTTCGCCGTCGCACCACTCCGTATATCCCGGCACCCGGCGCCTCCGCCACCACGCGACCACCGGCCAAACCGCAGCCGCAGCCAGCACCATCCAAAACGCCGTTCCCATCCCGCTCAGAACGATAAAATGCCCTCAATCTCTCCAGCGGCCTCGTACCGCGCGAACACATAGTCCGGACCCGGTAGCACCTCCGTCACCGTAATCGCGATGTAGTTCCCGTTCCGCGAGAGGTTCGTGCGAAACTCCGCACTCACGCCGAACAGCTCCTTGAGCTGCCTCACGCGGACCTCATCGTGGGGCAGAATAAACTTAAACGTGAACGCCGTCGGCCACGTGTAAAACGCATTCAACTGATCGCGCAAGCGGTCCCGCCGTTCCTCCGGAGTCTCTGCCATGGTTCGAAGATACACGCCCCACCGGAACGCAAGAAGGGGCCGCACCGAAGTGCAGCCCCCTCCCTAGGAATCGGTCTTGCCAGACTCGAAACCGGTGAGCGCGCAAGCCGAAGCTTACGGGCAAGTCGTACCGTAGAACTGGAAGAACACCAGCAAGTCACTGACCGTGATCTCGCCGTCCTCGTTCAGGTCACCCGGGCAAGCGTCTGGGTAGTCGCAACCGCCTGGGTAGTTTGCAGCAGCATTGTAGTCCAAACCGGCCGGATCCATGCATCCGACGATGACACAGCTACCATCGCTGATGCTAGCAATCGGGTTGAAGTTCGCAGCAGCAGCATCCGTGCAACCTGCGTACTCACAAGAACCATCGTCGACGAGCGCCGTAGCGTCGAAGTTCTCAGCGTCCTCGTACGTACAGCCAGCGGCAAACGTGACGTGAATGTTTTGGTTGATGGTCGTTGCGTTGCCGCATGCATCCGTAACGGTCAACTCGCGGTTGAGTTCGAATCCGTAGACACCTGAGGCCACATAGGTGTCCTCTGAAGTGTAGGTCCAGGTGTTGCAATCTGCAATCGTTACACCTTCGAAATCATCGAGTTCCTGAGCCACGTAGTACACCAGATCCACATCCGATTCAAACGTCACATCGGGTGCGCTCGTGTCTACGAGTGTAATGGTTTGGGTATTCGACGTTGAATTGCCACATCCGTCAGTCACCGTCCACGTCCGGGTCACCGTGTTGTTCGCCAAGCAAGAACCCGCTGAGGTGCTGTATGCGTCCGCGTATGCAACCTCCAACGATGCACTGCAAACGTCTGCCTCATCTAGGACGTCGCCCACGAGAGAGAGGTCAGCGAGATCCGTACCACACTCCACGGTGACATCAGCTGGTGCCGTGAACGTCGGAGCAATGTTGTCCGTGAACACAATCAACTGGGTCGTGGTAGCCGTGTTTCCGCAGCCGTCCGTAGCCGTGAACGTCCGCAAGATGTTCGCAGCACCTGTGCAGCTGGTCGTTTCTTGTGTTTCGTCTGCATACGTAACATTCACGCCGCTGCAGTTGTCCATCGCCATCGGCATAGCCGTGGGCAATTCTTCACCACAAGAAACTTCAGCCGTAGACGGGAAGGCATCGAAAACAGGAGCTTCTTCGTCAATCAACGAAATCACTTGGATTTGGACAGCTGTGTTACCACAGGCATCCGTGGCCGTCCACGAACGCAAGATTTGGTCGTTCGAGAAGCATCCATCCGGAGTAGAAGCAAACTCATCTTCGTAGCTGAACGTAACCGCACCGCTGCAGTTATCATCTGCATTCGACGGAGAACCCGTCACTGCCGGCGTAGCATCCGATGCGCAGGCAATCGTGAGTTCGCTCGGCACTGTGAAGGTCGGAGCCGTGTTGTCCACATAGGTAATGTCGTGGGAAACGAACGTGGCATTTCCGTACTGATCGAGGGCACGGTACGTCCGGCGAACACCCGCGATGCCAGCGCATCCTGCAGGAAGAGCCGTGGTAGACATATTGTAAGTGATCGAAGCGGCACAGTTGTCCTCCGCGGTCGGAATGACCACCGGCGGAAGCTCGTCCCCACACTCGAGTTCGATGTCCATCGGCACATCGGTGAACACCGGTCCGGTAACGTCGCGGACCACCACGAACTGAATCTGCGGGGCAGACACATTTCCGCAAGCATCCGTAGCTACCCACGAGCGACGAATCCGCATCGTGATTTGACCCGTTACACCATTCTGACCTGGTGTGTTGAAGATGGTCTCCGTGTACGAGACCGTTGCAGCACCGCAGTTGTCCGAAACGTTCGTCGGCTCACCGGTCAAGGTGAAGTCGTACGGATCATCGTCGCAGGTGATGTTCGCCTGAGCCGGGACCGTGAAGGTCGGTGCCGTATTGTCTTCCACCGTGATGGTCTGGTTGACCGTCAAGGTGTAATCGTAGTTGTCCGTGAAGGTCCAGGTCCGAACGATGGTGTACTCGTTCGGGCAAGCACCCGGCGTGACCGCGTCTGTGAAGCTGACGTTCAGCGTAGGATCGCAGTTGTCAACGACCACTGGTTCACGTACGTCGGAAGCACCGAGATCACACGTAGTGGTGTATGCCGCTTGGTTTGAGACCAAAGTGGGGGCTTCGTAGTCGAAGAGACACGCCTCCGAGCAGTCCGCTCCCGCAGGAGCCTCGTAACATGACCCATCATCCGAACCGAAGTCACCCAAGTAGTTGCACGCAGCCGGGTCGGTACAACCGCAATTTGCGTTTCCGAACTCCACAGACACATAGAGCGCGTTTTCCCCTGCCTGTCCATTCGGGAAAATCTGCAAGAAGAGTGAACCGTGCAACGTTCCCGGAGTGGTGAATTGACCGATCATCACCTTGTTGTCCGCTCCGGCAACACCGTACGAACCTGCCTGACCGGCAGCGATGTACCAGCCGCTACCCACGGGGTCGGTGATGGAAATATCTCCACCCGCCTCGAACGTCTGCGCCCATGCCGGCAACTGACCGAAGAGGCTCG
>JBMTYE010000090.1:0-6857 GCA_049454255.1 Flavobacteriales bacterium | reverse complement strand
GGTCGATGAGCTCCGGGGCCGGCGTGAGGTGTCCCGTCGCCCCGCCACATGCGGCTGAGGCCGTCGTCGTGGCAACCGAAGGCGTCGAGTTGGCCGTCGTTGTCGATGTCGGCGAAGTTGCAGGCCTGCATGAACATTTGGCCATTCGTAAGCTGCATATCTGTCGCCACGCCGACCGCGTCGATGTGCTTGACGTGCACCCCGTCGTACGACCCGCCGCTGAACACGTCCTTGTGGCCGTCGTTGTCGTAGTCGGCGATGACCATACCCCACTGGTTTGAATTCGACACGGTGCCGTAGTTGACGGCCGTAAACGAACCGTCCGCTCCTTGGTAGAGCACACGCACCGTTTTCGACTGGTCGAGGACCACGATGTCATCGCGGCCGTCGTTGTCCATGTCCGTGAATCCCACACAGTTACCGCTTCGGAACGTGCCGGGCAGGTTTGCGGAAGCGTTCGTGAAGGTTTGGCCGAAGGCCGCAGTCGAAAGCGCTACGGCAGGCAGCAGAAGTCGCACGTGTTTCATGCGGGAAAGTGGTTAAAGTTCAACTTCTTGCGAAAAGGTTGGGCGGAAAGGTACGCAGTTTCCTGCAGGACTCTACCCCCGTCTGCGCGGACGGGCGTTGTACCTTCGCCGCCGTCATGACCCACGGTGGAACCGCTGCCTTTCATACCCTCGGGTGCAAGCTGAATTTCAGCGAGACGAGCACGCTCGCGCGGATGCTCGATGAGGCAGGTTACGCCCGCGTGTCCTTGGACGATCGGCCGGATGTGGTGGTCATCAATACGTGCAGTGTCACGGACCACGCGGACGCCAAATGCCGCAACGCCGTGCGCCGCGCCCGGGCAGCAAACCCCGACGCTTTCGTTGCGGTGGTGGGGTGCTACGCCCAACTGAAGCCGCAGGAAATTGCCGCCATCGAGGGCGTGGATGTGGTGCTCGGGGCAGCGGAGAAATTCGACCTGGTCGCCCACCTCGGATCGCGTGGGGTGCACGTGGGGGAGATCAAGGAACTGCGGACCTTCGTGCCCGGATTTTCTTCTGGAGACCGGACGCGAACGTTCCTCAAGGTCCAAGACGGCTGCAATTACTTCTGTGCGTTTTGCACCATCCCTCTCGCCCGCGGCCGCTCGCGCAGCGCGAATATCGAAGCAACCGTGGCCCAAGCAGAAGCTGCCGCACGCGCGGGAGCCCGGGAAATCGTGCTGACCGGCGTGAACATCGGTGATTTCGGGCGGGAGCACGGCGAGTCGTTCGAGGATTTGGTGCGCGCGCTGGACGCCCGCGTCGCGGTGGACCGGTTCCGCATCAGCAGCATCGAGCCGGACCTGCTCACGGACTCCCTCATCGACTTCGTGGCGGAAAGCCGCGCCTTCATGCCCCACTTCCACCTGCCCCTGCAGAGTGGCTCCGACCGCATCCTCGCCGCCATGCGCCGACGCTACCGCACCGAGCGCTACGCCAGCCGTGTCGAGCGCATCCGCGACCGCATGCCGGACGCCGCCATCGGCTGCGACGTGATTTCCGGCTTCCCCGGCGAAACCGAGGCCGAATTTGCCGCCACCCTCGACTTCCTGCAGGCGACCGACGTTACCTACCTCCACGCATTCACGTACAGCGAACGCGAGAAGACCACGGCCTTGCGGCTCGAGGGCAAGGTGCCCGTCCCGGAACGGCACGAGCGCACGCGTACCGTCCGGCAACTTGGACTCAAGAAACAGCGCGCCCACTGGGAACGCTTCGTCGGTGCCGAGCGTCCCGTGCTGTTCGAACACGCGGAGGAAGACGGCCTCCGATTCGGCTTCACCCCGGAATACGTTCGGGTCGCCGCTCCAGCGGATGCGGTTCGACCGAACATCCCCCTACCCGTACGCATCGACCGCATCCATGCGGTGGGCCATGCGACCTGTACCCTGCTCACCTAAGCGATGTATCCCACTCTTTATCATGCATTTTACGACCTGTTCGGAGCGGAGTTCCCCGCGCTCAAACTGGTCAACAGCTTCGGTTTCTTCGTCGCTCTGGCCTTCGTGGTCGCCGCACGGTTGCTTGCGGTGGAGATGCGGCGCAAGGAACGCGAGGGCTGGTTCCGCGGCCCTGAGGTAGTGATTGAACCTGGACGCCTCGCGCGGCCGGGCGAAATCGCCGTGCAGGCGCTCATCGGGTTCGTGATGGGCTGGAAGTTCCTCTACCTGATTTTCAATGCTTCTGTGCTGTTTCAGGACGGGAGGTTGCCGCAGGAACACCTCTTCAGCGGGGAGGGCAGCTTGCTTTGGGGTGTGGTGCTGGCTGCCGCTTTCGCCGGTTACCGGTGGTGGGAAGGGAAGCAGTCTGTGGCGCGGGGCCCCGGTCAGCCCGAGCGCGTGCGGCTGCCGGCATCCGATTTCGTCGGAGGAATCGTCACGGCCTCTGCCATCGGAGGTTTGGCCGGGGCCAAACTCTTCCACCTGCTCGAGTACCCCGAGGAATTCGTCCGGTTCTTCCGCGAACCGTCCCTCGCGAACTTCCTGGGCGGACTGACCGTGTATGGCGGCCTCATCCTCGGCGCACTCGCGGTGGCGTGGTTTGCTCGACGCAAAGGCCTGCCGTTCCTGCCGCTGGCCGACGCTGCAGCTCCGAGCATGATGCTGGCCTACGGCATCGGCCGCATCGGGTGCCAAGTCAGCGGCGACGGCGACTGGGGCATTCCGAACCCCCACCCGAAGCCAGACTTCCTCGCATGGGCGCCCGACTGGATGTGGGCCTATGCCTATCCGAACAACGTGAACGGGGTGTGGGGTCCGCGCGAGGCGGGCTACACGGGACGGGAGATCTTGCCGACAGATCCGTGGCCGAGCTTTCCGGGCTACGGAACCTACCTCGACCCGGCGGTCTTTCCGACGCCGTTGTACGAGACGCTGATGGCCACCCTGCTGTTTGCGGTGTTGTGGTTGCTCCGCAAACGACTCGCCGTGCCCGGCATGCTCTTCGGGGCGTACCTCATTGCGAACGGGGTGGAGCGGTTTCTCATCGAACAGATCCGCGTGAATCCGCCGGTGACCGGTTCGGGACTGAATCTGACGCAGGCGGAAATCATCTCGGTGCTGACCGCCCTCGGCGGCATCGTGCTGATCGCGGTGCTCCGAAAGCGGCCCCGACTGGCGCCTCCCCACCCACCAGCACGCGGTTAAACCCCGGAGCCTGCAGGCCGTCCTCCGGTTATGACCGGTCAGCCCGTTTGGCTCGAAGAGCTGCAGCATCCGCGCTCCTCCGCAGCACGGGAACGGGCCTTCCGGCAGCTCATCGCGGAATTTCAACTCCCGGTCTACCGGCCCGTTAGGCGCCTACTCGGCAACCATGCGGACGCCGACGATGCCACCCAAGAGACGTTCATTCAGGTGCACCGTTCCATCGGCAGCTTCCGGCGCGAAGCTCCGTTCCAGGCGTGGATCCTGACCATCGCCGGCCGCAAAGCGCTGGATCTCATCGCTCGTCGGCGCACCAGAGAAATGAGCCTCGACATGGCGTTCGAACAGGCAGAGCGCGCACTCGTTGCCGACCCGCTGTTCCACGGTGATGCCGCCGAACGTGCGCTTCACGCCGCCGTCCTCGCCCTTCCCGAGCGCCAGCGCCAGGTCTTTGTGTTGCGCTACTTCGACGAGGTGCCCTATGCAGAAATCGCCACCACCACGGGCGTTACCGAAGGAGCCCTCAAAGCGTCCTACCACCATGCCGCAGAGAAAGTCCGGCGCTTCGTCACAGCGCTTCCCCTGCCCATCGATTAAACCTGAACCCCACCTCAGCTGTCATCCCGCTACACCATGGATCCGTTCTCACCCCCTCCCGGCTACTTCGATGCCCTCCCGGACCGCATCGTCCGGCGCACCCGGACGCGGACCCGTCGGCTCCGCGTGGTGTGGGCTTCCGCTGCAGCGCTGGCTGCCGGGTGGATGGCGTGGGCGATTCTGCTCGGACCGGTAGGCGAGCAAAAGCCCTGTGCAACTTTCGCCTGCCTGCTCGAAACCACCGCGACCGAGGATTTACTCCACGACGCTGTGCTCGAGGAACTTGCGAATGACCCTGAGGCATTTGACGTGCTTACCGAGGAACTCTAATGCCGAACCCCATGACGCTCGCCCGAACCCTTTGCGCACTCGCCGGACTGATTTGCGTTAGTGCAGCGGCAGCACAACCGGCCACGAATCCGCGCATCGAATCTCTGCGCATCGCCTTCGTGACGGAGCGCCTCGAGCTCACGCCTCAGGAAAGTGAGGCGTTTTGGCCCGCGATTCGGGTGCACCACCGCGAGCTCGAATCGTTGCGGTCGCGCATCGATGCCCTGTACGATGAAGTCAAGGCCGGCGTGTCGGAGAAGCGGGCAACTGAAATCTATGCCCAACTGAACAGCCTCCACCGCGCAGAACTCGAGCGCCGGGAACTGCTCATCCGCGATGCCGCTTCCACCATCGGATACGCCCGTGCGTTGCGCTTGCCTGCAGCAGAACGAGAGTTTCGCATGCGAGTTGCGGAAGAAATCCGGGACCGGAGAGGCGGTCCGCCGCCCCGTCACTGAGCGGGCGCGAAAGCCAGGCACACACCGTTGATGCAGAAGCGCTCACCGGTGTCCGTAGGACCATCTGGGAATACGTGTCCGAGGTGGCCACCGCAACGCGCGCAACGCACTTCGGTGCGGATCATGCCGTGGCTGAGATCGCGGTGCAAGGTGACTGCGCCCGACACGGCCGCATCGAAGCTCGGCCAACCACACCCCGAAGCGAACTTCGCGTCGGCCTCGAACAGCACGGCCTCGCATCCTACACAGCGGTAGGTTCCGTCCTCGAAGTGGTCGCACAGCACAGACGAGAAAGGTCGCTCCGTGCCGCCCTCCCGGAGCACCCGGTGGGCCTCAGGACTGAGCGGGTTCATGACGGGTCCGCCTTCGGTTTGCGGTTGCGGCGCTTTTTTCTGCGTTTCGCGGCATCCGAAGTCGGTGCTGGGGCCGCCTGGGCTGCAGGGCGGTTGCGGTCTCCTCCCCTACCACGGTCTCCTCCCCTACCACGGTCCCCTCCTCGGCCAGCCGCTTTGTGGGATCCCGTGTATTCGGGCGATGGTCCCACACCATCCGGGAGTGGACGCTTTTCGACCGTGCGCTCGATGAGCTTTTCGATGCGCATGAAGCGGCGTTGGTCGTCGGGCGAAACGAGCGTGATGCCCTCGCCTTCGCGGTCTGCTCGCGCCGTCCGTCCGATGCGGTGCACGTAATCCTCTTCGTTCGGCGGCACATCGTAGTTCACGACGAGCTCGATGTTGTCGACGTCGATGCCGCGGCTCACGACGTCCGTGGCCACGAGGATGGGGATTTTGCGCTGCCGGAAGGCGAGCATGACTTCTTCGCGCTCGTTTTGTTCGAGATCGGACGAGATGCGGTCGCACGCGATGCCGGCCTTGCGCAGCACGCGGACGATGGTGGACACCGTGCGCTTGCGTGAGGTGAACACGATGCCGCTGGAGACGTTGCGCTCGCGCAGGATGTGGACGAGCACGTCGTCTTTTTGGTGGTCGAAGACCAAATACGCCCCCTGCTTGATCTTCTCTGCGGGCTTCGACAACGCCAGCTTGACCGTGACCGGATCGCGCTGCAATTCGCGGGCGAGTTGCTCGATGCGGTCGGGCATCGTGGCGCTGAACAGCAGGGTTTGGCGGTCCTTCTTGCAGTGCTCGGCGATGCGCATGATGTCGCCGACGAAGCCCATGTCGAGCATGCGGTCCGCTTCGTCGAGGATGAGGAAGCGGAGTTCGCTCAGGTCGACATAGCCCAGGTTCAGGTGCGACAGGAAGCGGCCGGGCGTGGCGATGATGATGTCTGCTCCCTGGACGAGGGCGTTTTTCTCGCGCGTGAAGTCGTGGCCTGATCCTCCGCCATAAATGGCCAAACTGGTGACGTTCGCATAGTAACCGAATCCTTCCACCGCCTGGTCGATCTGCTGGGCGAGCTCGCGCGTCGGAACGACAATCAGGGCCTTGACCTTGCCGTTTTCCGGGGTGTCGAGGATGCGGTCGATCACCGGCAAAAGAAAGGCAGCGGTCTTGCCGGTGCCTGTTTGGGCGATGCCGAGCAGGTCACGACCGGCCAGCACTGCGGGCACGCCCTGGGCCTGGATGGGCGTTGCATTGTTAAATCCCATCGCCGCAAGGGCATCCAACACATCTGGATGCAAGGGCATCTCCTCAAACCGAACCTGATTTTCCACCTGACGAAGGTAGGGCAGGCGGGACGCAACCTGGAGCCCCATTTAAGTGTTCAAGATGTGTGCACGGTTGTGCGTATTGCCTGCACGCGCACGAACTTCGTCCCGCCTATGCTCAGCTCACTCTCCCTTGTGTCTCGCCGATTCCTGGCCGCGTGCGTGCTTTTGCTGCTTTCGGGCACGGCGCAACGGGCATCTGCAGCCCATGCACTCGGAGGTGAAATGATCTACGAATACCTCGGCAGCAACCAGTACCGCATTACGGTGTATTTCTACCGAGAGTGCTTCAACAATGCCGTGGAACCCGCGGGGTGGCAGCAAGGAGGAACGAATTTAGACCCGAGCATTCAAGTGGGAATTTTCGAAGGGAATGGGTTAGAAACCCAAATCACCTTGCCCCTAACCGAAAGCTCTATTACCCCTGTCGAAACGGTGCTCGAGAACCCCTGTGGAACCCTGCCACCGAACCTGTGCATGCAGCGACTGCGGTACTCCGCTGTGGTTACGCTCGCCCCTTCCTCTGTCGGATACGATGTGGTGTTCCAGCGAGGCTGCCGCAATCCTGGCATCCAGAACATCCAAAATCCCGACGACATCGGGATCACCCTCACGACCCAAATTCCGCCGA
>JBMTYE010000089.1:0-6876 GCA_049454255.1 Flavobacteriales bacterium | reverse complement strand
AGAGGTTGTAGGCCACAGACCCGTCCAGCGGATCAGCTTCGTGGGTGAAGACAATCGGGCAAGCGGCTGTGCCGTCGGCGAAGATCTTTCCACCGCGGGCGATGATGAGGGCGGAGGCATCTGCGCCATTTCCTACCGCGCCTTTTACTACTGTGCCTGGCTCGATGGTAAGCACTTGTCCGCTGTTCACGAACACGAATCCGTCGATGACGTAGGTGTTGTCGCACGTCCACGTGGTGGTTCCGACACCCGCGCCGCTGTTGTCCGTAATCAGTACCGTCGGACGCTGGCTCAGAGGCGGGCAATCGCAGGTTGAACCTGATCCGTCTGACAGTGGAATGTTCGCTGCGCCAGATTCATCGAGGAAGGACCATCCAGCGAGCCAGTTTGTTCCGTTCGGGTCGAAAGCTCCCATGTAGGGGAATGCGCCGGTTGTGGTCACGTCCGCGGTCGGCACGGGGTTGAAGGTGTTCGTGAAAGCCGTACCTGAGGCATTTGCAGCCCAATCGGCGTCGATACCCACGTTTCCGAGTGCGATGTTGTTCGCTGCGGCATAGGAGTCGAGGATGCCATCTGCTCCTGCGACTGCTGTTCCGTCGTAGTCGATCACGTCGGTTGCGCCTTGTGCCCGGATGTTGCTGAGTGACAGGTTACCTGCGAGGAACATGTCGTATGAATCTTGGCCGTTTGCAGCCTTGTCCTCGATTTCGATGGCTTCGCCGAAGTTGACGATGATTGCGTTCGAGATGTTACCGCCTGAGTTTGCGCGGAAGAGCATACCGATAGAGCCACTTGCCGTAGTTGCGGTGTTTCCGATCATCGTCCAGTTCGAGACGGTCGGCGTGGTATAGGGCTGCTGGTTTGCGGTCGAGTTCGGGTAGTCGTCGCCGTCCCCTTCAAGGCCTTTATCGGCCGTTCCGCCGGCCACCGCGTGGATGGAGAACCAGTGGTGTCCCGATCCGCGCCATCCCTGGTCCCAGTCGAAGCTATCGTCACCAGCCCATGCTACAGCAGCGTAGTTGACAGAGACTGTTCCGCCGAAGAACTCGATACCGTCGTCTTCGTTTGCGATGACTTCGATGTGGTCGATGGTGGTTCCTGAGCCTACACCGGCGAGGGTGAGGCCGTTGATTTCGTTGTTCGCGGCGAGGGTGGTTCCACCGTGGCGGATGCTGACGTACCGGAGGATGCCGGAATTGTCAGCATCATTCGTTCCGCCGTATTGAGCGCGGTTGTTGTCGCTCGGGATGCCTTCGACCTGACCGTTCGGAGTAGCGAGGTTCGTCGAAGCCGCACCGAGGATGATCAAACCACCCCACTGGTTCGAGAGGTTGTAGGCCACAGACCCGTCCAGCGGATCAGCTTCGTGGGTGAAGACAATGGGGCACTCCGCATTTCCATCCGCGTAGATACTCCCGCCACGGGCCACGATGAGCGCAGATGCATCTGTGCCGTTTCCCGGCATCCCCTTGACCACTGTTCCGGGCTGAATCGTGAGGGACTGGCCGCTGTTCACGAAGACATACCCGTCGAGTAAGTAGGTGTTCGCACACGTCCAGGTGGTCGTGCCAGTGCCAGCACCGGAGTTGTCTGAGACAACAACCGTGGGCCGCTGATTCACGGGGGGACAGTTGCATTGGGCCTGAGCCAGCTGCACGCCTGCCGCCGCGAAGAGCGCTGAAAGAAGGAGCAATCGCTTCATGGTGAGGGGTTTGGTGGTTAGATATTCCATTTCGTCGACAAAATTGCGCCGACGAGAACCCCGGGTCGGTTGCGCAGGTGTGAAGGTTCGGTGAACCTACTGCGCCCAAAAGGTTAGCAAAATGTTATGCGGCAGCGCATGCGGCCGCGAGCAAGCCGCCCCCGAGGGTGGCTTTGAGCCAGGCCGAGGTCGCACGGATGTTACCCGTATGCAACGTCCAGTGCGCACCGAGGAAGGGGAGGAGGAAGGCAGCACACCACCCCTTCATACCCCCGGCAGAAATGGCCACGCCCAGCAGGGGTATCCAGGTGAGGGTGAAGAGGAGGGTCAGGAGCCGCAGGGTGGAGTTTGGCCCCCACACCACCGGCAACGTGGAATACCCTGCCGCCGCATCTCCCTCCCGGTCTTGTAGGTCTTTCACCACTTCGCGCAGGAAGGTGATCCAGGCGGAAAGACACGCATACACAGCGATTTGCGAAGCAATTTCCGTTCGCAGAAGGTCCGGCCCCCAGGCCGTCCAAACAGGCAACACCCCCACCGCAAGCGCCATGATGACATTGCCGCGCAAGAAACCCCGCTTGAACAGCGGCGAATAGAGGCCCAGTACGAACGCTAAAACGCCAGCAAGCAGAAGAAATCCGGGTGTCTTTTCCCTCCACGCAACCAGCGCCGCGCATCCGAGCCCGATCAGCGTTGTGCTGAGATGAGCAGCCAGCGCAGCCCGTCGGGAAATCACAGTTCCCACGAGCGCAAGCCGCGGTTTGTTGATGTGGTCCTCGCGCACATCGAAATAATCATTGATCGCATTGCCCCCCGCTGCCATCATGGCCAGCGCTGCGGTTGCAAGCCAAAAGCTCTCCACGCTCCTCGCGGGAGCACCGAACGGAACAATCAATCCGTGGCGCACAGCGATGCAACCGAGAGCAACCATGACCACGTTGGCCGGTCGGAGGATGCGAATCAGCGCGGCGATAGGGTTGCGCGTAACCGGAGCATCAGCCATGCGTGGCGTCGATCAGCCGCGACCCACCAGCCGTGGTGAATGCGTAATTGAACCCCGGGTGAATTGCATGTGCTCCGACTTCGCCCGCTGGGCTCAGTGCCAAATACCCGACCTGCAGGTCATCCACGGGCATGCGGGCAACGATGCGGGCCACAGCTTCGCGGCAAGCCTCGGTCGGCGAAGCTCCCTGACGCATAAGTTCCACGACGAGAAAGGAACCCACCGTCCGAAGAACCGCCTCCCCTAAACCCGTCGCCGTCGCTCCGCCCCATTCGCCGTCCACGAACAGGCCCGCGCCGATGACCGGACTATCGCCCACCCGCCCGTGCATCTTGTAGGCCAGTCCGCTGGTCGTACATCCGCCGGCCAAACGACCTTCTCCATCGAGGGCCAGCAATCCGATGGTGTCGTGGTTTTCAATGTTGATGATGGGTTTGTACTGCGAAGTCGCCTTCCAATCTTCCCACGCTTTGCGGCTGTCCTCGGTGAGCAAATCCACCCGCTCCATACCGCATTGGGCCGCAAAAAGCTCGGCTCCGGCCCCCGCGAGCATGACGTGGGGCGTGTCTTCCAACACCCGACGTGCCAGGGAAAGTGGGTGGAGCACATCTTGCACGAAGCACACTGAACCTGCTCGCCCGGTATGGTCCATGATGCACGCGTCCAGCGTGACATGGCCGTCACGATCCGGTCGTCCGCCGATTCCCACACTTGTTCCCGTGGGGTCTGCTTCGACGACGCGCGCGCCTGCCTCAATCATGTCAAGGGCACCACCACCGCGTGCGAGGGCCGCAAATCCGGCTTCGTTTTCTGCGAGTCCGTGGTTCCAGGTGCTGGCCATGGTAGGTGCGCCGGGGCTGGAGCGTTTCGATCGTTTGCCCGGCTCTGCGGCCTCCAGCCGCACAAGCGCCGGGCCCAAACCCAAAGCCCCCGCCATCCATCCGACCCGCTTTAAAAATGTCCGTCGCGTCGCGTTCATGCGGCCGAAGTTCGGCGCGGACGGTAGAATTTCAACAGCAACCACGGCAGCAGCAGCAAATCAAGCGCTACCGCCACGGCTAACGAACCTGCAATCGACGCTCCGAGGAAAACCGTACCAGCGAAATCACTCAGGGTCAGCACGCTGAAACCCGCACACAGGATGATGCTGGTCAGTACGATGGCCTTGCCCGTCGAACGGTGGGTGGTGCGCAAGGCCACAGGAAGTGCCACTCCCCGACTGAGCTCAAGTCGCAACCTGCTCAAAAAGTGAATGGTATCGTCCACCGCGATGCCGAAAGCGATGCAGAACACGATGCCCGTGCTCACCTTAAGGTCGATGTTTGCAAATCCCATCCACCCTGCGATGGCAGCGATGGGAAGGAGGTTCACCAGTGCAGCAATCAGCGCCACAGCGAAGTTCCGGAACATGAAGCCAGCGAGTAGCGATACCACAGCGATCGACAATCCGATTCCGGTGGTGAGGTTCTGCGTCAAATCTGCGTTGTTGAGGTCAATCAACCGTGCTGTGCCAGTCGGGTGGACGGCAAGCTCGGAACGGGGATAGGCGGTCGCATGCCAAGCGAGGAGCTCTGCCTCCCGCAGCGCATGGGCGCGTGCACCATCGTCGGTGGTGCGCCCTGCAATCCGGATGAGTCCCGCCTCCGGCACAACAGTCTGTCCGAGGGCCTCGCGTCCAGCCCCGCGATTGACGGATGCGGCCAGGCGTGTAAGCTCCTCATTATCATCGGGTAGCCGTTGGGCTGAGGGGGCATCGCCATTTTTCCAGCGGTTTGCTAAGGCGAACACCCGGCTGGGGGCCATGACAGCGCCCGCGCCTAGCTGTTCCGCTCGGGCAGCGATGGCCTCGGTTTCTCTAAGTACTTCGGGATTGAATACGCTTAGGTGTGCTGGAACTTCAATTGCAAGTTCGAAAGGTCGGACTCCCGCAAAATGCGCTTCGAAGTAACTGAATTCCTTTCTCAGCGGGTCGTCCTCGGTCAAATCCTCAAGGAGCCGGGTGTCCGTCTCCACCTGGAGTGTTCCTGCAATGGAAAACACAACGATTAAGCCGGTCCCGAGGGCGATGGATTGGCCATGCGCAAAGGTCCACCGGAACAGCTTTCCGAGGCCGGCATCCCATGGCCCGTCTCCACCTTGGCGGGCCCGAGGGGGAGGAGGGAAGAGGACGAGAATGGCGGGGAGGACTGTGAAGGCGCAGATGTAGGCCACCCCGACCCCGATGGCGGTGTAGAGGCCGAAGTTGCGGACCGGAGCGATTGCCGCCGTGAGCAGGGTCAGGAAGCCGATGGCCGTGGTGGCGGAAGTGAGAAAAGTGGCCAAGCCCACCTCGCGGTAGGTGCGTCGTAAGGCCTCAGTTGGGGCGTGGCCGTCGAGTTGCTCGTCGTTGAAGCGGGCAAGGATGTGCACGACATCGCTGACGCCGACCACGAATAGGAGGGTCGGCATGACGACGGTCATGATGTCGATTTGGCCTCCGGCAAGGTGCAAAATCCCTAAGGTCCACACCGCACTGAGCAGCACGATTCCGATGGGCGCCACCACGCCCACCCAAGAGCGGAAGGCGATGTAGAGGAGGGCGGTGAGCAGGACCAGGCCGACAACCACGAAGAGGATCAACTCGTTCCGCAGCGTTCCGATGTAGTGGCGCTGGGCAAGGGCGCGGCCTGTGGCATGCAGCCCTGGGAAGTCCGCGCTGATGCTGTCGATGGAGGCTGCGAGCGCATCACATCCTTCCGCACTCAGGGCGGGAGCATGCTGGACGACGATGGCGCAAGCGGTTTGGTCTGTGGAGATTGCATTGCCTAAGATGTCCGGTCGGCGAGCAATCCGGATGCTGTCTGCTCGCAAGTCATCCGGACCAGAATCCCATCGCAGCAAGGGCCGTTTAAAGACAGAACCCCCGAAAACGAGGGGTTCTGCGATCCGCGTCGGACTGATGACCTCCACCACATGTGGACAGGCAAGCAGCCGATCTGTCAGTGCATCCACCCGGCCGAGATACGCTGCATCGTAGACCGTCCCTTCCGACTCCAGCGCGATGAGCACGAAGTCGTTATCCGTTGCGAATTGGTCGCGAAAAGCGCGGTAGTATGCTGTTTCCGGGTCATCCGAGGGGAAAAACTGCTCGAAGTCGTAGTTGACGACGAGCTGCGCGGCACGGTAACCCGCGTATCCCGTCCAAACCCCGGCAACGGCGAGCACGCTCCACGCAATCTGACGCCACTTCGTAGGGAACATGCAGTGCGAACACCTCGCGCACCGCAAGGTTCACCGGTAGGCAAAAAAATGCCCCGGCCGGAAGGGCCAGGGCATCTTCATCCTCGCGAAGAGGTTACTTTACTTCCTCGAAGTCGACATCCGTCACTTCCGCATCTGCTGTTTCGCGCGTTCCGGCAGAACCCGCATCACCGGCTTGTTGCTGTGCAGCATACATGTCGGCGCTTGCCGCTTGGAAGGCTGTGTTGAGCGCCTCGATTCCGCGGGTGCAGCCGTCCACATCCTGCGACGCATGGGCCACCTTCAGATCGGACAGTGCGGCATCGATCGGGCCGCGCTTGTCCGCGGGAATCTTGTCGCCAAACTCCTTGAGCTGCTTTTCCGTCGAGAACACGAGGGCATCCGCCTGGTTCAGCGTGTCCGCCTTTTCGCGGGCGAGCCGGTCCGTCTCGGCATTCGCCTCGGCCTCGCGCTTCATCCGTTCGATGTCGTCGGAGCTCAGGCCGCTCGACGCTTCGATGCGGATCTTCTGTTCTTTCCCGGTGGCCTTGTCTTTCGCGCTGACGTGGATGATGCCGTTCGCGTCGATGTCAAAGGTCACTTCGATTTGGGGAACACCGCGCGGAGCGGGTGGGATGTCAGACAGCTGAAACTTCCCGATGGTCCGGTTGTCGCGGGCCATGGAGCGTTCGCCCTGCAGCACATGGATCTCTACGCTCGGCTGGTTGTCGCTGGCAGTAGAGAAGGTCTCGGACTTCTTCGTCGGGATCGTGGTATTTGCTTCGATGAGCTTCGTCATGACCCCGCCCATGGTCTCGATGCCGAGCGACAGCGGTGTCACGTCGAGGAGCAACACGTCTTTCACGTCGCCTGTCAACACGCCACCTTGGATCGCGGCACCGACGGCCACCACCTCGTCCGGGTTGACACCCTTCGATGGTTCCTTGCCGAA
>JBMTYE010000088.1:0-6899 GCA_049454255.1 Flavobacteriales bacterium | reverse complement strand
TTTACGGGGCTTTTGCTCTTGCTCCACCGGCGGCCACGAGTTGTTCTCGCGGGCCACATCCGCCCACCACCGGTCCGGATCGACTACCACACCGGCTGGCCATGCCGGAGCCGGCAGCACGAGGGAGTACGTGGTATGCGGCCAAACCCAGTCCGCAGCCAACCATTCGCCCGCCGCAAGCGGTCGGTGGCCGTACTGCAAATCGATGGGAATGTGGATGCGCTGTATGCTGCTGTCGGCAGCGATTATGGCGAGATCTAGCGGAACCGGTATTTCTCCGATGCGGCGCAAGGTCACCCGGACAGAGTCGTTCGACCACTTCACCTCATCAACTGTAACATCCACTTTTTCAGTTGTTTGGACAAAATACTTGAAGTACCAGTCCAGCTCTTGGCCGGAGGTTCGTTCGAACGTTCGTGCGAAATCCTCGGGTCCGGGGTGGGTGAAGGCATAGGTCCGGAAAAAGTCCTGGAGGGCGGCATCGCGAACCTCTGGTCCTACAACTCCACCGAGTTGCGCTAAGAGAACTTCCCCCTTCGAATAGGAAGCAACGCCATAAGCCGTGTTTGTCTTGTAGCGGTCCGCGTGGGTGGTCAGCGGTTCCTCTTTCCCGGAACGCGCGAGCTCGATGTAGCTCGAGTAGGCCTCAGCATGCAAACGGGAAGTCGGATCCGGGAACAACCGGTTGAAGCACACCTCAGTCGCGTAGCTCGTGAATCCCTCGTCCATCCAAGGATAGAGGGATTCATTGAAGGCGAGGACGGCTTGGAACCAGGAATGGGCGAGCTCGTGGACCGTCACCCCGACCAAACTCTTCGTACTGCGGTGCCCTGTAATCAGGGTCGCCATAGGGTATTCCATACCGCCATCACCTGCTTGGATGACCGCATACCGCGGATAGGGATAGGGGCCCACTAGGCCTTCGAGGCAATCAAAGGCCTTCGACGTATATCCGGGGAGGGCGGCCCAAGCAGCCTGGTAGGCAGAATCCGCTTCCTGAACGAAGGAAAGTTCCACTCCGCGCGCCGTGCTGGCTGTGGCGACCTTGAAATCCGGATCCGCCGCCCACACATGGTCCAGCACATTGTCCGCCACCAGGCGCCACACGCCTGTCGTGGGGCTATCGGCTGCCACATTCGCCCCGGTTCCCGCGACCACATAGCCGGGCGCAAGCCGGATGGTGACGTCGAACCGACCGAAATCGCCGTGGAACTCACGGCCCACGTAGGGATTCGGGTGCCAGCCGTCCTGGTCGTAGCCGCAGATCCGCGGATACCATTGGGCCATGGAGAATTCTACGCCTTCGCGGTTCATCCATCCGCTCCTTCGGATTTGGCGCGGCACGCGCCCCGCCCAGTCAAGCTCCACCACGGCGGTGCTCCCCGGCGCCACCGCTCGGGCCAAATCCACCACCAGCACCGTTCCCTCGTGCGCAAGAACCGCCGGCACTCCGTCGACCGTCAGTCCCTCCACCCGCATCTCGCCCCATTCCTCCTCGGGCAATCCCGCGATCCGCGCACCCACCCGCGGATCCGGATCGGGCAACATGCGCGACCGCACATCCATGGCACTCCCTGGCCGAAACGCATTGAAAAACAGATGGAAATACAGCCGCTTCAAGGTGTCCGGGCTCGCGTTCGTGTAGCGGATTTCCGAAGTCCCCGAGAACGTGCGCCGCACGACATCGAGATCGACCTCCATGGTATAGTCCGCCTTTTGCTGCCATCCAGGATACTGGGCCCAAGCCGCTCCGGACACCCAACCGAATCCGAGCAGGATCCACCACCGTGCATACTTCATGGCCCGAAAGTACGGCTCACTCGCCGCTGCACTCTACGCCCGGATCGACGCGGTACACAAGGACACGTTCCACTGAATTGATCGGATTCAGGAAATTCAGGAGCAAATCCAGTTTTCCCGGAGGCGCTTGTCCCGCATAAGACATGCTGGGATACAGCGCTTTGTAGCGTTCCACAGCCGCTCCGAGGTGGCGGTCACCGTAGAAGAGAATGGCGTCCGGGAACGGCCGCTCAGACGCGCACATCATGGCCTTGTCTTCCGCGGGATCGGTGCTGCCATCGGTCGTCCAGTACCGCGTCCACGTGCCCCAGTAGAACTGAGGCGGCAACGCACCGCTGTCCACCTGCACCGCGAGGAAATTCTCCACATTGCCGAGGCCGTGGAGAAAAGCCATCGCTTCGAGCCGCGAACGCTTGAAGGTCGCAGGCGTAAGCACTATGAGCGCAAGCACATTGAGCACCCAAGAAGCCTGCCACAGCCGACGCTTCCAGCGGATTTCAGTGAAGTTGCCTAAGCCTGCCATCCCTGCAACCACCAGCAAGGGGACGACAGGCAAGATGAACCGTTCCTGTTTGTTCGGAAAGACGCTGTGGAAAAGGATGAACAGCAAGGCTGGCCAAACCACCACCGCCCATTTCCTCCATCCCCGCACACTCGCCACAAGCAGCAGCAGGGAAAACGGAGGAAGGAGCAATCCAGCTAACGTCAAGATGTACTGGTAACTGGGACCTTGCGGGTAGTTCCCCGCCTGTTCGGTGTTGTAGCCGAAGTAGGCACGCAACTGGGCGAACGGCTCGCCCCACACCCACAAATCGGAAATTTGGGTCAGCGAGAAAACTGCGAGTGCAGAAGCCGTCACGCCGACAAGTGCGGGAATCGCTGCCTTGCGGTGGGTGAACAGCACCGCCGCCGCGAAACCGACGGCCGCGAGTCCCACCTGGTAGCGCAGGCCCGTTGCCAAACCCCAAGCGCACCCGACAGCCACCCAGGTACCTCGTGTGTGGCGGTCAAGCGGCGTGCGAATCCACCACCACACGGCAGCCAGCAAGGGCGGCATGCAGAACACCTCGACCAGTTGGTGTACGGAAACGATGGGCATCCAGCCGAGCGCGGCGAGCAACACACCCACCCGGCGGGCCGTGGCGGCACCCGCGAGGTGTTCGGCAATGCGGAACCCCAGAACCACAACGAGCAAGGACCAGGCGGCGTGCAGGAGGCGGATGACCACCATTTGGGCTGCAGGCTCCACGAGACCTGCGGCACGCAGCAGCGCAAACAGCCCCATGTGCAGACCGGGATACACAAAATTGCCCGGATGCGGCTCCGGAAGCGGCACGCCACGCTCTAACTGGCTTGCGGGTAGCCACGCGTTGTAGTCTTCCCCGACCGCCCACGAAGCACCCACTTCCACCACCAGGAAGTGGTCGTCGTGCATCAAATAGCCTTCAGAGAATACCGCGGAAACCAGACGGAGTGCCGCAGCAAGGGCAACACACGCTGCCAGAGGCGAAACCGCCGAAAACCTCACCCCAGCCGCTTTTTAAGCGCCAACATCCGCAGACACGCTTCCGCGCAATCCACGCCCTTGTTGCCGTGTCGACCTCCGGAACGGTCCCGGGCTTGGTTCCATGTGTCGTCCGTCAACACCCCGAAAACCGCGGGTTTTCCTGTATCGAGGCCTACCCGAAGGATGCCGTCGGTCGCGGCTTGGCAAACGAAGTCGAAGTGCGGCGTTTCACCGCGCACAACGCTGCCGAGCGCGATCACCGCATCGCACCCCCCATGTTCAAGAAGCCATTTACTCGCCAGCGGAAGTTCGAAAGCGCCGGGGACGTCGACGTGAACGATGTTCTCCTCCGGAATGCCCGCTTCCACGAGTGTAGCGTGTGCTCCCGAACGCAGAGCGCCCGTGATTTCAAGGTTCCACTGGGCCGTAATCACACCGATCCGCACCGGACCGAGGTCAGCACCGGTGGGCAGGGGAGAAGCGTCCGTCGGCCGACCGGTGGTGGCCATTACTGGGCAGAGAGCGAGGCTGCATAGCCTTTGGCCAGCGTGGCTTGCTGGCTGGAGGCGTAGTCATCAGCGATTCGGGTGAAGTCCGCCAGCGCACCTTCCGTGTCGCCGGTTTCGAGCTTCACGATGGCGGACTTCATCAGAAACATCGGAGCAAGTGCATCCGCTGCCAGACCGTCTTCGCTGCGGCTGATGGCATCTTCGAAGGACGCAATGGCTTCGTCGTACTGCTGCAGCTCCACGTGGCAATCGCCGATGCCCGCCACCGCCAGCGGACCGACCACATCGTCGTCGAAATCCACCTCGCTGAAAGCCGCAATCGCCTCGTCCCAAGCCCCTTTCGTCCGGTGATACACGCCCATGCGGTAGGCTGCGCGCTGGCCAGCCTTCGTGCCTGCATGCTCGGTCATAACCGTTTCCAAGCCATCCGAGAATCCGTCGCCGTACGCGGCCAAATCCAGCGAATCCATTTCAAAGTAGGCCTCTGCACGCCAGATCGCCGCCTCAGCCGCAGCTTCCGCTGGGCGGACCACAAAGCCCTGGTATGCTAAGACGAGCAGAAACACACCGGCTACAGACGAAATCCCGATCAGCAGCGGCTTCCGGTTTTTGTCCATAAACTGTTCTGTCCGGGAATACGCTTCCTCTACGTCGATGAGCTGGAAGTCGTTGTCTTTCGTGTCCTTGGCCATGGGGCTGTGCGTAAGTGTAGGCCTCAACGCATGGAGCCTCGTAAAGGTTCCGTTAAGGCGACGGCAAAATTAGGGAAATTCGCGACATGCAATTAACCCGGATGCAACTCCTGTCGTTTCGGAACCATGCAGACTCAGAAATCGCCTGGAGTCCTGGGGTGAATTGCATCGTCGGGGACAACGGAAGTGGCAAGACAAATGTGCTGGATGCCATCCACTACCTGTGCCACACGAAGAGCTATTTCCACGCTACCGACGCTGAGAACATTGCACACGAGGCAATACACATGCTCGTCACGGGCCGGTTTGAGCGCCACGGAGAGGAGGAAAGCGTCAGTTGTGCGGTCGAGCGGTCTGTGCGCAAGGTGATGCGCCGAAACGACAAGGTCTACGACCGCATCCGCGATCACATCGGCCGCTTTCCGGCGGTGATGGTGGCGCCGGACGATACCGAAATCGTACACGGGGGAAGCGAGATGCGGCGCAGGTGGATGGATTCCGTGATTTCCCAGCTCGACCGGGAATACTTAGAGGACCTTGTGGACTATGGTCGAGCACTGACCCAGCGCAATAACCTCCTGCGGTATTTCGCGGAGAACCGCGTTTGGGAGCCGGAACTGCTCGAGCCGTGGGATGCCCGGTTAGCCCCGCGGTGTGCAGCCATCCGCCGACGTCGGGCGGCGTTTATGGAGGAGTTTGCGCCGGAATTCGAGGCGATGCATGCCGAGCTTTCCGGCGGGGCAGAGTCGGGCCAGCTCGTCTATGAAACGGAAGTCCATGCTGACGAAGACCCCATGGCCGCATTTGCCGCTCACCGGGAAGCGGACCGCCGGGCGCGGCGCACGACGTACGGCATCCACCGCGACGATGTGGGTCTCGTGCTCGACGGGCGCGATTTGCGGCGGTTTGGCTCGCAGGGCCAACACAAGACCTTCCTCATCGCTATCCGCCTCGGCCAGTGGCACTTCCTGGCCCGCAAGTGCGGCGTCAAACCGCTGCTGCTGCTCGACGACGTCTTCGACAAAATGGACGTCAAGCGCATGTCAGCCCTGCTCCGGCGCATATCCGACGGCACCTTCGGGCAGGTGTTCATCACGGACACGCACGCCGGACGCATTCCGGAGCTCGTGTCGGAAGCCGGCGCGGAGGTTCACGTGGTGCACGTTGCCCGCGGCCACGTTCAGGCCTAACTTCGACCCATGCGTTCGAATGGGAATGATCCGCAGCCGCTGCGGGAGGTGATCGAGCGGTTCGTGAAGCTACACCGCATGCAGCACCGCTTGGATGAGGTGGAGTTGATGCAGTCGTGGGAGCGGTGCTTCGGGGCGTACATCGCGCGAGCCACGCGCTCCATCGATTTGGCGTCGAACGGAACGCTGACCGTCCGAATCGACAGCGGCCCCCTCAAGGAAGAGTGCGCGATGGCCAAATCCGACATCGTACGTCGCCTCAACGCCGATCTGGGCCGCCGCGTTGTCACCGCGCTGGTCATCCGTTGATTTTCCTGGCGTACCTTAGTGCGACCTGCAACTTGAGTCATGATGCGACGGGTGTCCCTGTTTCCCGCGGCTGTGCTCGCAGCCGTTGCCCTTTCGGCGGTCGGCTTCGTAACGGAGCCCGAGGACCGCACGTCGGAGGCGCACTTCCACAGCGATGCCTTCCGGAGCGCCTACGGGGGCTTGCCGGACACTACGAATAGCCTGTTCACCGGGTCCGGCAAATGCGCCGGATGCCACGGCGTGGATCCGAACCACTTCGCAAACATCGCAGGCCAGCAGTTTCCGGCAGTCCCTATGCCGGAGGGTTGGCAGGTGAACCCGACCGACGATTGGCGCAGCACGCTGATGGCAAACTCGGCCAAGGATCCGTTTTGGCGGGCAAAAGTGAGCCACGAAGTGGCGATCAACCCCGCCCATCAACTCGAGCTTGAAGACAAATGCACCTCGTGCCATGCGCCCATGGGCCACTTCGCGGCGCACTTCGACG
The DNA here is from genome assembly GCA_049454255.1 of Flavobacteriales bacterium. Taxonomy (GTDB): domain Bacteria; phylum Bacteroidota; class Bacteroidia; order Flavobacteriales_D; family Sanyastnellaceae; genus CAMCYM01. The sequence goes on along the minus strand of JBMTYE010000088.1, from coordinate 405 downwards.
GCGCCGAATACTACACCATGGCGGAGCTCATCCACGACAGTTTGGCCCGCGATGGGGTGTCGTGCAATGCGTGCCACCAGCAATCGCCGGTGGGCATCGGGTCCTCCTTCAGCGGGGAACTCAGCTACGAGGCGGGGATCCTGTACGGCCCGTACGGCGGTTCGAAGGAAGAGCCGGCGATCTATGATCTGCCGATGATTACGTACGTCGGATTTATTCCTCAGTTTGGCGCGCACATCGCGAAAAGCGAGTCGTGCGCAGGCTGCCACTCCCTGGTCACTTCAACCGCTGACCTTGACGGGAACCCCACAGGAGCGCAGTACATCGAGCAAGCCACCTACCACGAATGGCTGACCAGCCGGTACGCGCCGGATCTGTGGAATGGCACGCCGAACGCGCTGCAGC
>JBMTYE010000087.1:0-6902 GCA_049454255.1 Flavobacteriales bacterium | reverse complement strand
CCAGGTTTTCCCCAGCAGGGATGTCTCCCCGGCATGCGGTCCTGCGCGCACTTGTGCGTTGGGGCGGACCTGCGGTTGCTTCGGCGTTGCCATCGATCGCGGCGTTGCGCGGGAAGGCGTTTGTCGAGGCTGCGCTCGTTCAGCTCGGGGTGGGGGTGGGCCAAACCGACGCCGACCGGATTCCCGCAACCGGAGGGGCAATCGTCGTGGCAAATCACCCCGCAGGGGCGTTAGATGCGCTAGCTGTCTTAGCGCGTATGCTCGAAGTCCGTGAGGACGTTCGGTTGTGGGTTCAGCGGGCCGAGGACGTTCCGGATCAGCTAGGGGCCCACGTGATTGCCGCGGAAGATGGGGTGCGGAATGCAATCCGTTTCCTGCGAGATGGGGGGGCGATGGTCGTGTTTCCAGCAGGCGACAGGGGCCGGATTAGGCCTCGACTGATTGCAGGCCCGGATCCGAAATGGTCTGCTGCCGTTGCGCGGTTGCATCGTGCGGCTGGCGTTCCTCTCGTCCCGTGCCACATCGATGTTCGGGAATTGAATTTGCCCTTGCGGAGCGAGAGAAGGATGGGGCTAAGGTGGGGTAAATCGCTTTCTGAAAAAGAACTACAGGGGATTCAGGGGCCAGAGGCGATTACAAGGTACGTTCGTGCCCGGGTATATGCACTCGCGTCCGCCCGCAAAATCCGTCTTGAGTGGTTTGCTCGGGCGTTGAGCTACCGAAAGGAGCCGGAACCGGTGGTGGAGCCCGTGGATAGGGAGGCGTTGGTATCTGAAATTGCCGGGCTTGATGAGTTCAAGCTCTTCGAACAGGGAGGTTTTGTGTGCTATGCGGTGCCTACATCGCGGATTTCTGTTGCGATACAGGAGATCGGTCGGCTCCGTGAACTCACATTCCGGGCGGTGGCGGAGGGGACGAACCAATCCACAGACATCGACGAGTTCGACCTGTACTACCAGCAGCTTTTCCTGTGGCATTTGGAAAGCCGCAGCATCGCCGGTGCGTACCGCATCGGAAACGGGGAGGAGATCCTGCGCAGGTACGGCCACCGCGGGTTGTACACCTCGAGCCTGTTCCGGTTTGCTCGCCCCTTCCACCCGTACCTGCGGCAGTCCATGGAGCTGGGAAGAAGCTTCGTGCCGGTGGAATTCCAGAAGCACAGGTTGCCGCTGTTCCTCCTGTGGAAGGGCATACTTGCGGTAGTGGCCCGGCATCCGAATTGCCGCTATCTGATCGGTCCGGTGAGCATTTCAGCGGCGTTCAACCCGCTCAGTAGGTGGCTTATGATGGCGTACATCGAGCGCAACGCAGGGGACGATGTATTGAGCAAGTGGGTGCAGCCGCGTACCCCGTACCATCCGAAGGTAAGCGGGCACCAAGATCCCGAGGCCCTCATCGCGCAAGTGGTCGATGACATCCGCAAACTGGACACGGTCGTTTCAGACATCCAGCCTCAGCACGAGCCCGTGCCGGTGCTGCTGAAACGGTATTTGGCCCAGAATGCGCGCATTCTGGCGTTCAACCACGACCCCAAATTCAACGACGCGCTCGACGGATTCATGCTCCTCGACCTGCACGACCTGCCGGAAGGAACGGTCGATACGCTGCGGCGCGAACTCGCGTGATTACTGCTTCTCGAAGCGCAGCAGGTAGTTGTAGTCGTAGGTGTCCTCGCCGGCGTATTCCCGGAATTGGTAGGCCTGCATATCGTCGAGCTCGAGTTCAAGCATGCGCCAGTACACATTGATCCGCTTTACTTCGCCGTCGTACTGCTCCGTGAGCTGAGGGCCACCGTTGTCCGCGATGTAGGCCCACACGTCGGGGTCAGAGGTGCCGGTGGCAAACGTGCCTACGAACAGGGTCACGTCGAGCCCGTACATCGCTTGCAAAACCCCCGGCAGCGCAGGATCGAGCGGTCCGGAGACTACCGGCGGCTGCTCGACATAGCTCACGTCCACGCCGTATTCCGAAGACATGGAGGCGATGATGCCCGCGAAGTCTGTGGTCGACGTGATGAGGCCCTCCGCCAGCAATCCAGCAATGAATTCAGGCATATATGAAGTGATGTCGTCGCCAGCCGAGTTATCGAAGAACGGAGCGCCGCCGGTGTAGGTCCAGGCTACGGTGGTGGTGGTCAACTCCACGAGGTAGGTGTAGACTTGGTCCGTGACGTCGGTGTACGAGCCGGCGAGGAAGAACAGCGTGTCCGGCTGGCTGAGCGTGGCGGAAGTGGAGACGACGAGTTCGGTGTAGTCGGTGCCGGAGGCGTCGCGGTAGAAGGGGCCGAGTGCCTTGTTGAAGACGAGGTCGAGGTGCAGGACGCTGTTGTCCTCGTTGAATTCCCACGTCCCTTCGTAGACCAGGTCTTCGCCGACCTTCGAGATGGTGACCGTGTGATCGTCGCGGAATTCCGCGTCGAGACGGAGGTTGTTCGACGTCATGAGCTCCGTAACGTTCGCGTCGTCGGAATCGCCCACTTGGTCGACCTTCACCGAGGACCACGTGCCCACGATACGGCGTTCTGGGCTGCGGAAGTGGAGGAGGGAGCCGTCTTGCTCGTATTTGGTGCAGCCGAAGGCAAGCAAAACGAGAGAGGAGAGAAGCAAACGGTGCATGGCGTCAGATGCGGTAAGTGAAGGAGAGGCTGAAGGTGCGGCCGGTCCGGTAGGCCAGCCAGAGGTATTCGCCCGGTTCGCCGAAGTCGTAGGATTTGCGGTCGAGCGGGTTGATCAGGTTGAAGGCCCGGAAGCTCGCGGCGAAGCGCTCGCCAAACGTCTGCGACACCGTCACGTCGAGCGTCGGTGTAGGCAGCTGGTAGATATCAGGCATCCCGCCGAGCTGGGTCATGAACAACTTCGGTCCCTGCACGTTGTACGCCACGGTGCCCTGGAACCCAGAGGAATCCGGGGCATAGGTGAGCATGGCGTTGAAGATGTAAGGACTCTGACCGAAGAGCGGACGCGTGTCGGGGTGCATGGGGTCCGTCGCCCGGATCACGCGCAGTTCTTCTTCGAGGATAGCCGTCCGGCTTCGGATGAAGCTCATGTTCATTCCCAGCGACCACGGTTGCAGGCGGTCGTGGATGACCGTGAGGGATTTCCGCGCTTCGAGCTCGAGCCCTACCACGTTTGAGTAGGGGATGTTCGACCACGTGTATTCCGGATTCGCCGCCTCAAGGATGCTAGTTTGCTCGATGGGGTCCGTAAAACGCTTGTAGAAGAGGGAAGCGCTTAGGATTTCTCCGAGGTTCGGGAAGTGTTCGAAACGCAGATCCAGGTTGTCGATTTTCGTGCCGTCGAGACCCGGATTGCCCTTCAGCGTTTCGAGGGTCTCGAAGTCAAACCCACGGAAGGGCGACTTTTCGCGGAATACAGGTCGGGCGATGCTCCGGCTGTAGGCGAAGCGGAGATTTGTGACCTTGAGGAGCTCATCGCCGCTCAGCGCCCACACCAGATTCAAGGACGGCATGACGTCGACGTCGTTCAATGTCCCCTGGAGTTTATCGCGTTCCTGGGGAGTGAGGTCGGTGGCTTCGTCTAACCGGGCTGACCGGATGAGCATGTCCGCTGCCTCGACCCGCACCCCTGCGTTCAGTCGAACATCTGGATGGAGGTAAGCGTCTACCATCGCATAACCGGCGAACACATCCATGGCCCCCCGGTCCGTGTTGTTCAAGTCCGTCAGCAGGGCCGCGTAGACGTAGTCCCGTCCCCGCGAAACGACCATGTTCGAGTCGGCCATGTAGTCGGCGATGCTGCCGTTGAAGCTCCCCGTTCCCTCGAACTCGAACTGCTGCTCCTCGTGGCGACGCGACGTCCGCACGAACGAAACGCCTGCGGACAATTTCGTGTCGAGGTCGCGGTGCTGCAGGATGGGCTGGATGACGTGCAGTTTCGCATCGAGTTTAGACTCGTGCAGCGTGCGGTAGTAGCGTGTGGGATCCGGATAGGTCGCGGAAAGGATGGTGTAGGTGGTGTCCACCGCCACGGGCACGTTGAACGACTCGATGTCCAGTCCTTCGCCAGCGAGGAAGGCGATGACGACCTCAGGAGAACTCGCCCAATCCTGCGGCAACTCACTCTTGTTCAGCGCGTCGTTGATGTAGCCGAGCGCTTCGGCCGTGACATTGCTGCCGTCCACAGCCGTGAATACCGCTTGGTCGAGTTGAGGCGTTTCGACGCGCTGCCAGTTGTTGTAGAACACCCGCAAGTCCGGCGTCCGCATCACCCCGCCGGAGTAGCCGAGGTTCCAGAGGACTTGGGTCTTGTAGGCAGGCAGGAAGTGCTCGCCTCGGGCTTGCCAAATGTTCAGCTGGCGCTGCTCATACCGCTGCGTCCGTTGCACCTGCGGCATGTCCGTGTCGAGGTAGTTGAACCCCTCCATGAAGCGGCTCTCGTTCTGGCCGCTCACGTTAGGCATGGCCAGCGCAGAGATTTTGTTGAATTCGTTCAGCTTGTAGCTGAGGTTCAGCAGCATGTTCCAGTACACATTTTCCGTGCCCATGGCATCGTTGAAGCCCTTGAACTGCTGCATTTCATTCCCCGCGATCTCAACGCCACCACCGTTGTAACGTCCATAGACCCCATCGTCCCAAAACCGGTTCTGCCGCTTGTACTGCATCCCGAAGATGTAGCCGAACGGCCGGCCGAACAGTTGAGTTTGATTGCCGAAGCTCAGCGACTGGGTGAGGTCGAGAGGAGCCTGACGCCGGGTCACGTCCCACGCCTTGTTGAAGCTCTGCGTCAGTGCGGTCAGTCGCGCGTTCGCTTCTTCGCTGGCCGGTGCCATGCCGTAGGTCTCGAGGCTGTCGATGGAGATGCCGAGTCCAGCACACACCGTTCCGATGGGGTTCGAAGCGCCGATGTCGCCGGGGCCGGTAATCCCCTGGGCGGCGAGTTCGTCTGCATAGCCCATGTACACCAGTCCGTCGTAAAACGAAGTCCCCTGCAGGAACGGCCACTCCTCCGCCGTCAACCCTTGCACACCGTTAGGCAGCGCCCTGAATCCGTCATCGTAGCCTAGGGCGTCGGTGGAGCTGCGCTGGCTGCTCAAGACTTCCCGAAAAGTGCTCTGGTCGTTGTACCCGAGGGTAGAGGTGAAGTTGAACGTGAAGGCGTCCGGGAAGTCCTTCGTGATGACGTTCAGGTACGCGCCGCTCCAGTCGCCTGGCAGGTTCGCGCTTTGGGTCTTGACGACCACGAGGTTGTCGACGAGGTTCGTCGGAAAGATGTCCATCTCGAGTGTGTTCCGGCGCGGGTTGATGCTCGGTACCTCGAGGCCGTTCAGCGTCGTTTTGATGTAGCGGTCGGACAGGCCGCGTACGAAGATGAAATTCCCTACGGTGGACACGCCTGTCACCCGGCGCATGGCACCGGCTGCGTCGCTGTCTCCGGTGCGCCGGATTTGTTGGCTGCTGATGTAGTCGAGGCTGGTCGCGTCTTTTTTGCGGATGTTCTCCATGTAGACATCACGCGACCGGTCGATGGTGGCAACAACTTCTGCAGCTTGCTCAATCACAAAGGTTTCGGCGAGTAGATTGAAGTTAACGATGACGACCTCCTTGCCGGTGATGGTGACCATTTCCACCTTCGGGGTATAGCCGATGAAGCTCCCCGTCACCTTGTAGGTGCCGGGGGCCACACCTTCCAACCCGTACCGTCCATCGAGGTCCGCCATGGCGCCCGTGTAGGGCTCGGCGATGACTACGTTCGCGCCAATCAGGGCTTCGCCCGTTTGGCCATCAGAAACTGAACCTCGGATACTCCCTTGAGCCAGCAAAACACCCGGAAGCAGCAGGTAGGTCAGGAGAAGCGCTCGCATGGCATCGGTTTTTCGCTGCGAAGGTCCGCTCGCTGCCTCACCTCAGTATGAAGGAAATGTTACGTGAATGCAAAAAGGGCCACCCGTGCGGATGGCCCTTTCTCGAGATTGAATTTCTATTAGTTGCAGTTGCTGCCGAACGCCGCCAAGAAGACGAGCAAGTCCGGCGTTCCGACCACTCCGTCACCGGTCAGGTCAGACGGGCAGGAGCTGCCGATTTCAAACGTACAGCTTCCGTCCTCAACGTTTGCTGCAGCGTTGAAGTTTTCGGCATCTGCGTACGTGCAACCAGCAACTGCGGGCTGCGTGCATGCTGAGGACACCGTTGCATTCGGGTTGAAGTCAGCATATTCGCTGTTCGTACAGCCCGCACATCCAGTTTCTGAGCCGAAACACACTGCAGCTACATCCTCAGCGCCGTCGACCACGAGGGTCCGGGTGATGCCGTCCGATACGCCTGCTGCGTTGCGGAAGGTGTAGGTGTAGGTGCCTGGAGACAAGGTTGCAGAGAAGCGGTAGAGCTCGTAGTTCGCCCACGTCATGTTCACAACAGCGTTTGCCGTGAAATCGCCGCTGATTTGCGCGGCTCCACCTGCGATCCACATGTCCACACGCAGTGTGATGGCAAACTGGCAGCTCGCGTTCGCATCCGTAGCAGCCGGGTTGTAGTTCGCGGCCGTCGGGTCAGTGCAGCCAGCGACTTCGTTCGCGTTGCAGACGCCGTCGTTGTCCGTGTCGCCGTCAACCACGGTGCCCGTGCCGTTTGTAGCGCCGCTGCAGAAGTCACAGCCCGTGGCGTACACGCAGGTGCTGTTGTTCGCTTCTGTACAACCGAGGATTTCAGCGTTGTTGCACACGCCATCGTTGTCGGCGTCGCCGTCGACCACGGTGCCTGTTCCATCCGTAGCTCCGCTGCAGGTATCGCAGCCTGTGGCGAAGATGCAAGATCCGTTGTCCACCGTTGCAGCAGTGTTGAAGTTGCACGCCGTGGTGTTCGTGCAGCCCGGGATGTCTGTTCCACCCGTTCCGAGCGGAATGTTTGCTGCGCCCGAGAGATCGAGGAAGGACCAACCAGAAAGCCA
>JBMTYE010000086.1:0-6921 GCA_049454255.1 Flavobacteriales bacterium | reverse complement strand
CGAGGCCCAATTCGATCTGCAAGGCCACCGCGGCGCACGGGCAAGGTTTCCAGAAAACACCCTGCCCGCCTTCAGGCATGCGCTCGCCTGTGGCTGTACCACGTGGGAGCTGGATTTGGCCGTAAGCAAAGACTCGATCCTTGTGGTAAGTCATGAACCTTGGCTTCGACCTGGTCTCTGCCTCGGTCCGAAAGGAGAACCGATCACGTCGCACGATGCCTTCCTCCTATTCTCCCACCCGGCATCTGATTTAGAATCGTGCGACTGCGGATCACTTCCGGACCCCAAATTCCCCCATTCTACGCGCATCCCCGCAACAAAACCTCGCCTCGATGCAGTCGTCCGAATTGCTCCGGACACCATGCGATTCAACCTTGAGATCAAGTACTTCCCCGATCACGTCGGAACCTGGCACCCCGATGCTCACACGTTTGCCTCTCTTGTCATCGATGCCATCCGAGTGCTCGACATCGCCGACCGGGTCACGGTGCAGAGTTTCGCACCGGAGGCACTCGAAGCCGTTCACCGGCTTGCTCCTGAACTTCCGACCGTTCTGCTGGTGGAACACCCAGGCCCCCTTCGGGACTGGCTCCGTGCGTTGAGCTTCACCCCGTATGCCATTAGTCCATCGTTCACGTTGCTCACTAACCGGCACATCCGCGCAGCCCACCGTCGAGGCATCGTGGTTGTGCCTTGGACAGTGAACGATGAACTCGAATTCCAACGTCTCGTGCATCGTGGGGTCGATGGTATCATCACCGACGACCCCTGCCGCATGCTGCCACTTGTGCCGAAATAAAAACGGCTCCCCCGGAGGGAAGCCGTTCGTATCCTCGTATCTGGATTCTATCAGTGCTGAACCAGCACGCGTACCGTTGAGCGAATAGCTCCGGATTGCACGTTCAGCAAGTACAAACCACTGGCAGCTTCGGTCACATCGAATGCAACCCGCACTTCGCCCGTGCGGGCCCCGAGCACTTCCGCATCCACCAGTCGGCCTGCCAAATCGCGCAACTCCCATGCCAGCACCTCGCCCGTCAACCCATCAAGAGCCAAGGTAAATGCACCCGTCGTCGGGTTCGGGAACACAGCGAGAGCTAAACCAGATGCGAGCTCCTCAATGCCGGTAACCACATCGAAGGTCTCGCTCACCGTACAACCGTTCGCGTCTGTGACCGTCAAGGTGTACGCTCCTCCGGTGATGCCCGTAATACTCTGAGATGTGGACGTGTAACCGTTCGGGCCGGTCCACGAGAAGCTGTATCCTGTGGTTCCTCCGGCGACGGTAATGGTGATGCTGCCATTGCCTGTGCCGTTGTCGTCGTTCACGACACCTGCGAGGACCAGCGGTGCCGGCTCGGTGACCAAGGCCATGGAAGAGGACGTGCAACCGTTCTCGTCCTCGGCATAGACGGTATACGTTCCCGGCAGCAAATTCCCGAACGTCGAACCAGCGCCGAAGGTGACGTTATCGATGCTGTAGAGGTACATCCCCGTACCTCCTTGAGCAGTCGCTGAAATGAACCCATTCGCTTCACCATTGCATGCAATGGGCGTAGCGACAAGAACAACCGAAATCGGAGTTGCCGCAGCGACGACCACATCCGATGTAGCAGTGCAACCTGAATCATCGGTCACTGAAATGGTGTATGTGCCTGCATTCAAGTCTCCGAAGAACGTAACATCGCTGGATGCACCGCCTTCAAAGCTGTAGCCGAATCCACCTGTTCCTCCCGTAGCATTTACCGAAATCGAACCGTTTGAATCCCCCGCACACAAGACAGCCTGTGTCGTTGCATTCACTACGATTGCCGGTGGTCCCTCTACCGTTACGGGGTTCGCCACTTGACCGATGCATCCGTTGACATCCTGCACATAAATTGTGTAGGTACCAGGCACCAAATTCAACACCCCCGTGTTCCCCGTCACACCATCTGGTGCAAACGTCACCCCGTTCGTGGAGTATTGAAAGGTGCTAGCCGTACCTGAACCACCCACAGGGGTCACAACAACTGTCCCATCTGGAGTATTGAAACAAGTTGCTTCTCCAGAGCTTGTCAAATACAAGTTAAGCGCACCTGGATTGTTCACTGAAATAGCAGGAGCAGCTTTTGTACATCCATTTGCATCCGTTGCGGTCACGGTGTACAACCCTGCGCCGAGGTTCATGAATGTCCCTGAGGCCTGTGGACCTGCAGCCGACGGACCTGCTAACGTATAGGAAAAGGCGCCGGTTCCGCCTGCAGCCGCTGCAGTAATCACCGCATCGTTATCGCCATTGCATGTGATGGGTTCTGATAGAGATGCTGCAAGAGTGACTGCAGCAGGTACAGGAACAGTTACCTGGAGGGTTGCGGTGCAGCCTGCTCCGTCTGCGGCGTAGATTGTATGCACACCACCCGGGAGGTTTGCGAAGTTGCCGAGGGCCTGCGAGGGCTGGGCATTCCCCGTCAGGTTGATGCCGAACTGCACACCGAACTGCCCACCCGTTTGGATGACACTCACCGCACCGTTTGCAGTGTTCGAACAGCTCGTCGGGGTAATGGTGCCCGCCGTCAAGGTCAACGCACAGGGGAAGACACAGTTCCCCGTATCGGTATTTGCGAGTGGGTTGTAATTCGTGGCATCGGGGTCGGTGCAACCGAAAACCGCCGAAGGATCCGAGCTGAAAGGCAGACCCGTTGCTACCTGGCCATTTGCCTGAACACCATTGATGAAGACCTGCAGGATCATGGTGCCGTAAACGGTACCTGCCGTGGTGATTTGGCCGAGAAGCACTTTCAAATCTGCACCGGCATAGGCCTCGGGGTTCGGGAAGAGCAAGAACCACGATCCCCCGTTCGAAGAATTTACGGTGAGTCCTTGGCCCGCAGCGAACGCACCCAGAGCGGCGTCCAGGCCGACACTGTTGATGGTCGATGGCGTCACTCCAGCGGCTGGCGCAATCCCGAGTGAAAGCCACGAGTCGTATTGCAGGGCGGGAAGAACACTGAAGATATTTCCGTTTACCGTGTGGGCAAAATTTGACCCGAGCGGATCCTGATGTATCACTTCGGTAGAGGCGATTGTCAGTGGATTTTCGCTATCCCCGAAAACAGCAGAAACGAAATCGTTCGCATTCGTCAAGTCCGCATAAATACGGTAGGTGGTCATCCCCGCAGGAACGCCAGTCGTTCCGGGAGCGGCGAACGTTTCCACAGATATACCCGTCACTTGGGACACGCCCGAAAGCGAAATCGCAGTCAAGGCGCCGGCAAACAGGAAGTGCTTCATTGTCATGTCATAGATGGTGTCCAAAAGTAATCAGCCCATCCAATTTTGAGCGCCGCGCGCCCTTACGAACGCAGGCCAAGTTATTCACAGCAAGTCGTGTGCAAAAGAAACGGGAGGCCTCCGACCGGAGACCTCCCGCAATCCTATCGAAATCTATTAATCCCGAACGACGTAACCCGTCCACCGAGCGACTCCGCTCACACATTCCACGACGTACAACCCAGCGCCCACCCCGGACAAATCCAAGGTCACCGCATTGAGTTGGTCCGCAGGAACAACTGCAGCATACACCGTACGTCCGGAGAGGTCGTAAAGGCGCACCTGACCAGGCTCAATTGCACCGATTAGTGACAACGTGACGAATCCCGATGTGGGGTTCGGGAAGAGCTGCAGTCCCTGCAGGGCAGCAACTTCGTCGATACCGATCACACCGGCACAGTTTGCGCAGGAATTGTAGCACACGTCGTACAGGACCTCCGCAACACCGCTGCGGATGTGCAAGCGGTTGAAGGCTCCGAAAGGATTCGGAACGCCACACAGTTGCTCCTGGAAGTTCGTGGTGACCGGCTCACCCGTCACCGGGTCGGTGATGTCGTAGATGCCCGACTCCTCAAAGTAGTCCGTGCCGTTCGTGCCCACTGAAGGGTCACCGTTTACGAACTTGAACACCACTTCCGCCCCGCCATCGACCGTGTAGGTGGTCTCGTAGGTGCCATCGCCGTCGTCATCCGTCATTTGGATTGCTCCAGCCTGCCACTGGGGAGACGTAAATCCGCCCATCACCCACACACCGCTTGCAGCTACCGTTTCGTTCGACATGTCCACACGGAACGTGATGTCCGCCGGATCTGGGTTTGCAACACAGGTCGGGTCGCAGCTGTTGTAGCACACCACGTACTCGATGGCGTCTGCACCGATTTCCAGGAAACGGTTGTCTGAACCTGCTGCAGCGCACGCACCATTGATGCTTTCGTTGTCTACGTTGCCGGCACCTTCTCCGCCCCACGCGTTGCCGTTGACGAATTTGAATTGGATAGGACCTTGCTGCAAACCGAGGGTCACCTCCCAAACGCCGTCACCGTCATCGTCGGTCAGCGCAGTTCCTCCGGGGTTCCATCCCTGGAAGGTTCCAGCAACATGGACTCCGTTTTCAGAAACCTCCGATTGGGTCGTCATATCCACCCGGAAGGTGACTTGGGTCGGGGCCACGCACGAACCGCAGCTGTTGTAGCAATGTGCGGCATTCGTGCCCGGCACGCCGGTCAGCAGGTTCGCGCCGTCAAGCACGAGGACCCGGTTGCCGGTACCATCGCTGCAATCGCCCGAAATGTTCTCATTCGGGTTCGTCCACGCGTTTCCATTCACATACTTGTACTCGAGGTCACCCGTGATGGCAGATGCATCGAACACCGTGAACAGGGTCCAAATGCCGTCGCCGTCTGGATCCGAAAGTGGCGTTGCAGCAGGATCCCATCCCTGGAATTCGCCGGCAACATGCACGCCGTTCGGCGAAACTGCCGCCTCAAGGCTCATGTCTACGCGGAACATCACCGCCGTCATGCCGCAGGCAGCGCACGATGCCCAGCAGACCGAGTACGAAGCAGAAGTCTCACCTTCAGCTACATCGATGTAGCGGTTGTCGTTGCCGAAGAGCTCAACCTGGCAGATGCTCGGGACATCTTCTACAAAGGGCCAGTCGTTCCCGTTGAGGAACTTGAATTCAATGTGCGCCGGGGCGTCCGACGTAAAGACGTAGGTATACACCCCATCGCCGTCGTCATCCGTCATAGGAGTAGCGCTGGGATCCCAGCCCTGGAAGTTTCCAGCGACGTGCACCCCGTCCGGGGAGACCGTCTGTCCGTTCATGTCCACGCTGAGGGTTACTTCGGTTTGGCCGAAGGCCGAACCCAAGCAACATACCGCGAGGGCCATTGCGTACAACTTTTTCATTTGTAAGGGATTAAAAAAGGGTTTCTGATGGAAAGTGTACAAAGCACACACGCAAAATTACACAGGACACTCCCCTTTTGCCTTGCGTACCACTTTTTCATGAACACCTGAACGTGAACACCCGCATCTCTTCACCCCTGTGCCGCCAGCGCGGTGCGCCACACCTCGGGGATGGCAACGGATTTCCCCGAATGGTGGTCAAATCCGACCAGCACAGTCTCCGCGTGTGCAACCGTGCGCACGGCATCCCCCTCCAGCGCTTCCACATCGTAGGCCACCGTGAGACTCTTCGTCCCGACTGCCGTGATGCGGGTGCGGATCTCCACACGATCGCCGAATCGGATAGGCGACCGGTAGTCTATGGCATGCCGCGCGACCACCACCCCTGCCGCATGCCAGTCCCACTCCCGGCCCACGAGTTCGCCGAAGAACTGGATCCGGGCCTGCTCGAAATAGGTAAGGAAGGTGGCGTTGTTGACGATGCCCATGGCGTCGATGTCGGCAAATCGCACTTCCGGTCGGTACGGTGTCATGGACGCGAAGATACCTTTGCTGCATGAAGCGCACGACCCTCCTTTCCGGGGTGGCTGGGGCAGCCGCCCTCGGCTCCGCCTTCGGCCTGGCCCAAACGCCGAATGCGGTTGCTTGGTTTGCCGGTCTAGCCGCTGCGGCGTTTGCGGCGTGGGGCGTGCGTCGGCAGGGGGAAGACGACGGCTGGGTCCCCCTCGCGGGCGGCGTCCTCGCCGGGGTTGCTATGGTGGTCGCTGTGGCCCAGTGGCTCCTTATCGGAGTGAGCGGACCGGAGGCCCTCGTGGGAGGGGGCGTTGCGGGGGGGATTTGGGCCGTGCAAGCGGCCTCACAACCCCGGTAAATGGGCTTTTTTGCCCAGTTTATCCACAAGTGACCGGCTTTTTTAACAAAAACAGCGCTTTCGGACGGAATTCTTTGTGGTTCTGAAAATTGCGCCTATATATTTGGTTCCGTTGAGGCTTAAATCACCCTAATCAACCAACCGATGAACAAAGCAGAATTGGTGGATGCAATGGCCGAAGGTGCCGGCATCTCGAAGGCGGACGCGAAGCGTGCGCTGGACGCATTTGTGGATGCAACCGCAGGAGCTCTGAAGCAGGGCGACCGCGTGTCTCTGTTGGGCTTCGGCTCGTTCTCTGTCACGGAGCGTGGCGCCCGCACGGGCCGCAACCCGCAAACCGGCAAGGAGATCAAGATCGCAGCGAAGAAAGTTGTGAAGTTCAAGGCCGGTGCTGAACTGAGCGCTAAAATGTGATCACGCCTTCCGCGTGAAGAAAGCCGGTCCTTCGGGGCCGGCTTTTTTTTGTCCTGAACCCGCGAAAAGCACCCGACCTTTGCCGCCCCATGGCCCTACGCACCCGACCCCGTGACCTGCTCGCGGTCGCCTTGCCCATCTCTGCGGGCACGCTGCTGCAATTCGTGGTGGTCTTGACGGACAACTATTTCCTGTCTCAGCTGCCTGAATCGGCCATCAACGGTGCGGGAAATGCGGGGCTCGTCTACCTCACCCTGGAGATGCTCGCCATCGCCAGTGCCGCCGGCCTCCAGATCCTCATCGCCCGCCGAATCGGGGAAGGGAACCACTCCACGGCCCTGCGCATTTTCCGAACGGGCACCCTGTTGAATGCGGTGCTGGGGCTCGGACTGCTCGCCATCGGCGCAGCCGCA
>JBMTYE010000085.1:0-6942 GCA_049454255.1 Flavobacteriales bacterium | reverse complement strand
CCTCGACAGGAATGAGTCGCCCCAGCTTGTACAAAGCGTTAGGCCAGGGTGCGCATCCCCAGTTTGCAACTATTCTTCAGGTGTTGCACGCACTGGGCCTCCAAGTCACCTTGTCGCCGAAGCCCACTCCCTAACCGCGACTTACTTTTTCTCGAGCTTCAGCTCCGTGAAGTCGAAGTCCGGGTTTTCGACCACGATTTCCATGCGGTCGACGGCGCCTGTGGCGTCGAGTGTAAAGGTGACCAGGCCGGGAGGGAGCATCATTTGGGTGTCCCAAAACAAGCGGAAGGTGTCGAAATGCCACGGCTCGAGGCGGCCGTGGAAGAGCGGCGTCCGGGAGAAGCGGAAGGTCAGTTTGCCGTTGACCTCGTCGACGAAGATGTCGCCGTACGCCGGGTCGGCGAAGCGGCCGGTGTAGCCCGCCAGCGGCAGGGAGGGGGGGGCGGCGGGGATGCGGGCGGCGACGAAATCGGCTTCGGCGGCGCGCTTTTCTTCGGGTTCTTTGCGGCGTTCGTCGAGGAGGTAGGCGAGCAGGTTCGAGGCGTCCGGGGCGCCGAGGAGGGTGCCGAGGGCGTCGTGGCCCCAGCCCCACGGGACGCTCGTATTCGTGTTCGTGACGATGAAGATGCCCAGCTTTTCCTCGGGGACCAGGACTTGGCGGCTGATCATGCCGTCGTAGCCGCCGCTGTGGGCGACGACCAGCCGGCCGTGCAGGTCGTAGAGTTCCCAGCCCATGCCGTAGCCGCGGAAGTGCATGGAAGGCAGGTTTTTACGGTAGAAATCGCCGACCGGTTGGGGAGTCGTCAGGGCCCACATTTCGCGGGTCCGCTTCGCGTCCCAAACGCGTTCCGTACCCCCGCGCACCCGGCCGCTGTCGAGTTGGAGGATCATCCAGCGCGCCATGTCTTCGGCACTGGCCAGCAGCGACCCGGCGGGGGCCATGTTGTCCCAGTTGACCCAGTCGATCGGGGTTTGGCGGCCGTCCACTTCGTTGTGGGGCAGGGCGACGTTCGTGCGACCTGCCAGTTCATTCACGGAAAGGCACGCGGATGACATGCCGGCCGGCCGCAAAAGTTCCTCACGCACAATGACCTCCCACGGTTTTCCCGCCACCTCCTCGAGCACTTCGCCGGCGGCCATGAAGCCCAGGTTCGAGTACCCGAAATCCGTGCGAAAGCCGCTCGTCGGCTCGAGGTGGCGCGCGCCCCGCAGCACCTCCTCGCGCGTCAGGTCCGACCCGTACCACAGCAGGTCGCCGCTGAACGTCGCTAATCCCAACCGATGCGTGACCAAGTCCTTGACGGTCAGGGCATCTGTCACCCACGGATCGTACAGTTCGAACCACGGCAGCAGCTCGCGCACGCGGTCGTTCCAAGCGAGTTTCCCGGCATCCACTTGGCGCGCGAGGGCCGCCGCCGTGAAGGCCTTCGTGTTGCTCGCAACGGCATACAGGGTCTGTCCGTCAGCGGGCAAGGTCTCTCCGGCGGTGCTGCGGACCCCGTACCCTTTCGCGAATACCACCCGTCCGTCGTGCACGATGGCCACCGCGAGCGACGGGAGGTTGAAGTCCGTCACCGACGCGGCAAACCGCGTGTCGAGTTTGCGGATGGCGGCGTCGAGCGCGCGGGGAGAAAGGGTGGTTTGGGCCGTGAGGGCGGCGGCGCAAAGTGCAAGCCACGCGGTGAGGAAGATGCGGTGGGGCATGGGGGAGGTTGAGGTTGAGGTTGAGGGCGAGGTTGGGGTTGAGGTTGAGGTTGAAGGACTAAATCGCGCTGCGCAGGGAAATGGCGTGGGTGCGTTGCTCGCGCCACCGCCCGGCGGTGAGGTCGGGGATGTCGACGCGCGCAGATCCGGCGGCGACAGAGACCTCGGTCAGGGCGCCGACGAGGGACTGCAAAGCACCGTCGTAGACGTTGAGGTCGAGGGGAAGGCCGAGGTTGAGGGACCGGATGAGCCGGTACATCATGACGAAGTCCATGCCGCCGTGGCCGTGTTCGTGCTCGGTCGCGTTTTGGCGCAGCTTCGTCCAAACCGGATGCTCGTACTGGCTGACATACTCGGCGGCTACCTCGTCCGGCAGCCAATCGTGCTGCCACGTCGGGCCTTCATCGATGTACAGCCGCGAGGGATAGCCGTAATGCACTGCTTTTGAGCCGACTACCTTGTTCAGGCGGGTGTATGGTCGGCCGGAATGCGAGTCGTGCTGCAGCAAAATCGACCGGCCGGAAGCGGTGCCGATGAGCGTGGAATTCACGTCGGCCATACGTACCTGTTTGGCGAGCGGCACGAGGGTATCGTCGCCACTTGCCGCCAGCGCCTCGCTGAGCGCGGCTTCCTTCGATCCCATCGAAACGAGGTGGGTCAGCGTGTCGCCGCGCAAAATGTCCATGTACATGCACACCGGCCCCAGCCCGTGCGTCGTGTACGGATTGCCGTTGGGCTTGAGGTGGTGCATCAGCCGCCAGCGCTCAGCGTAGTACGTCGGGTCGAGCAGCATCACCCGCAGGTCGTGGATGTACGCGCATTCCGCATGGGTCACCGTGCCGAACACGCCCTCCTCGATCATGCGCAACACCCACAGTTCCTCCTCGTTGTAGCAGCAGTTCTCCAGCATGATGCAGTGCCGACGCGTCTCCTCGCACGTGCGCACGAGCTCGAGGCAATCCTCGACGCGGTAGGCCAGCGGCACCTCGGAAGCGGCGTGCACCCCCGCGCGCATGGCATGCAGCGCCATGGTCGGATGCAGCTCCCAGGGCGTGCAGATGAGGGCCAAATCAGCCACCTCCGCCCGCACCGCCTCCTTCCACACCTCCGTCGTCCCACTGAACGTCGCCGGCGCCACTCCCTGAAAAGCCCGGACCTGCTCCGCCGCTTTCGCCGCCTTCGCCGCATCGACGTCCGCCACCGCCACCACCTCGCAATGCCCCTGCTGCGTCAGCCACCGGAGCATATCGATGAGGGATTCGCCCCGGTTCCCGCACCCCACGACCGCCACCCGCACCTTCACCAACGGCTCCGCCGCAAGGTCAAACGCGCTGCCATCGATGCCCGCCCGCTTCACCTTGCCCTCGAAATCCACGGCCTCCACAGGGCCGCCCGATGCCCAAGCCTGGCCTGCCCACCAGGCGCCCAGCCCGGCAATTCCGCTGGCCCGCAAAAAGTCTTTCCGGTTCATGCGCCGAAGATGGCAAACAATGCGGGATGAGGCGCCGCTTCGCGTCGGAGGGATGAGGTTGAAAACGATGTGACGATGTAGCTGCTCTGTACCCAATCTCAAACCCGATACACCCCCACCTTCCGCGGGGCGAGGATGAGCTCGGCGAGGAGGTCGAGGTCGTCCGGGCGTTCGAGGATGTCGAAGGGGGAAGAGTCGATCCAGAGGATGCGCGAGCCGCGGGCGGAGCGGAAGTGCTTGCGGTAGCCGGAGTGGATGCCGTCGAGGTAGCCGGGGGGGAGGTTTTGTTCGTAGGGGCGGCCGCGGCGAGCGATTTGGTCCCGGATGCGGTCGCTCGGGGGGTCGAGGATGGCAATGACCTCCGGGACCGGCAAAGCGTCGGACATCAGGCGGAAGAGCGATTCAAAGAGCGCGAATTCGGCGGGAGGGAGGTTTTTGCGGGCGAAGACGAGGCTTTTTGCGAACGCGTAGTCGGCGACGACGGTGGGCCGGAAGAGGTTGCGGCGGCTGAGTTGGTCGCGGAGTTGCTTCCAGCGGTCGCTGACGAATGCGAGCTCGACGGAAAAGCCGTGTGCGGCGGGGTCGGCGTAGAAGCGCTCGAGGAAGGGGCTTTCTTCGAAGCGTTCGAGCAGCAGCTCGGCGCCGAGGCGTTCAGCGAGCCGGGTGGCGAGGGTGGTTTTGCCGGCGCCGATGTTGCCTTCGATGGCGATGTAGCCGTAGGGACTGGTCAGGGGGGGGAGCGCGCGGGCGGCGGGCTGCGCCCCCGGCGCGCGCCAAACCCGCACCGCAGCCCCATCGGTGCAGGCAGCCAGCAGTTCAGCGGCGGTGCGGCCATCGCCGGGGATGGGGGCGTCGGGGGCGATCGAGGCCAGCGGCTCCAGCACAAACCGGCGCTCGATCATCCGCGGGTGGGGGACTTCGAGCCGCGGCGAATGCACGAACTCGCTGCCCCACAGCAAGATGTCGAGGTCGAGCGTGCGCGAGATGTAGCCTTCGCCGCGCACCCGTCCGTGCCGCCGTTCGATCTCGAGGAGCCGGTCCAGGACCTCCTCCGGGCTGCACGCCGGCAACGCAAAGGCCACCGCGCCGTTGAGGAACGGCGGCGTCCCGTCCGCCATGCCCACCGCCGCGGTTTCCCACCACGACGACACGGCCACCGGCGGACCCCACAGCGCCGAGCATTCCCGCACAGCGGCGTCTAGGGCCGCGGCGCGGTCCCCGCGGTTGGCGCCGAGGCCGATGCAGAGCAGTTCCGCCATGGAAAAACGGGAGAGCGGACGCCGTAATTTTCGGCCGGCGTCCGCGTCAAAGCTACATCTAACCCCCGTACCCATGTCGTTTGGCAAAAACATCCTCGCTTCGGCGATCGGCTCCTCGATCGGCATCCTGCTGACCGGAGGCATCCTCATTTTCATCACCGTCGTGTCCATCATCGTGGGCCTCGCGTCGGCGTTCAGCGGCGGCGAGGACGAGGTGCCCACCGTGGAGGTAACGGACGGTAGCGTGCTCGAGTTGACCCTCGACGCGCCCATCGTGGAGCGGGGAAGCGATCAGCCGAACTTCGATTTGGCCGGGCTGTCTGCCGAGTCGGAGGTGGGGTTAGACCAAATCCTGTCCGCCCTCACCCTCGCCGCCTCCGACGAACGCATCACCGGACTCTACCTGAACCTCACCGACGTGCAGGCGATGCCGTCGACGCTCGAAGACCTGCGGGCAGGCATCGAGGCGTTCCGCGATTCGGGCAAGTGGGTGGTGGCGTGGAGCGAGCAGATGTCGTTGCGCGCACTCTATTTGGCCTCGGCCGCAAACGAAGTGTACCTGCAACCGAACGGCTACCTCGAATTTTCCGGTATGCGCCTGCAAACCACCTACTTCACGGGCATGCTCGAGAAGCTCGGCGTGGACGTGACGGTGCTGCGCGGACCGGACAACACGTACAAATCCGCGGTCGAACCGTTCATCCGAAAGGACATGAGCCCCGAGAACCGCCAACAAATGCAGGCGCTGCTCGACGACGTGTGGGACGAGATGCGCGGCAGCATTGCCGCCGGCCGCTCCATCGAACCGGCCCTGCTGGATTCCATCGCTGGCGGCCTGCTGGTGCGCCGGGCCGAGGACGCCGTGCGGTACGGCCTGGTCGACGGGGTCAAGCACCGCGACGAGGTGGAGGCGTTGCTCGACACGAAGGTGGGTGCCACTGCGAACCTCGTCGACCTCTCGACCTACGTGTTGCCGGAGCGGTTCTTCGGGTTCTCGATGGAGGAACTCGCCGGGTTTGAGTTCCCGGAGAAGGCCGAGGCAGATACGGCGGCGCGTCCGCTGGGCGGCAACGTGGCCATCGTCTATGCGGTGGGCCCCATCGAGTCGGGGGAAGGCAGCAACACGGTCATCGGATCGGAGACGCTCGCCGCTGCGTTGCGGGATGCCCGCCGGGCGCCGGACGTGAAGGCCGTCGTGTTGCGGGTGAATTCGCCGGGCGGTTCGGCGCTGGCGAGCGATGTGATTGCGAGGGAAGTGGAGTTGTTGCGCAAGGAAGGCAAGAAGGTGGTGGTGAGCATGGGGGATTTGGCCGCCTCGGGCGGCTACTACATCAGCGCGCATGCGGACAAAATCTATGCAAACGCCACGACGCTGACGGGCTCCATCGGGGTTTTCGGGATGATTCCGAACGCGCAGAAGCTGCTGAACGAGAAGATGGGCCTGACGTTCGACGAAGTCGCGACCCACGCGGAGGCGGGCATGGGCATCGACCGGCCGCTAACCCCGCGCCAACTCGAGGCCATCAACGCCGGAATTGCCGACATCTACGCCGACTTCACGTCGCTCGTGGCCCGCGGCCGCAACTTGCCGCTGGACAGCGTGGAAGTCATCGCGCGGGGCCGGGTGTGGACCGGACGGGATGCGCTGGAGGTAGGCCTGGTGGACGCAATCGGTGACTTCGAGGATGCCGTTGCCGCGGCAGCGGAGCTCGCGGGACTGGCGGCAGGCGACGTGGACCGGGTGGTGTTGCCCGAGTCGCGCGGGCCGCTGGATGTGCTGCTTGAGGATTTGGGCGGGGCAGAAGCGGTGGCGCGGGTGTTCGGCGCGGAAGGGGTCGCGGTTACGGACGCCCTGGCCGTGCGCAGGATGCTGCAGTCGCGCGACGTGTACCACCTACGGATGCCGGTGGGCCTGGAGTTCCGGTAAGAAAGCAGCCGGGGTGCTGTACCTTCCCGGCATGAACCTGCGGACGGGAATGCAGGTGGCAGCCGGGCTGCTGCTGCTTGCAGGGTGTGCGGCACGGCCGGAAGTGAACTACGCTTCTGAGGATGCGCGGTCCGTGATGGACCTGCCGGAAGTCCCTGTGGAACTGCTGAGTGCACGCGTCGACGGCGATACGCTGCGCTGCACGGTGCGGTACAGCGGGGGCTGCGGTGTCCACGCCTGGATGCTCCGGTCCACCGGCCCGCTGCTGAAAAGTCTCCCGCCGAAGCAGCAAGTCGAGCTGGTCCACCGGGCGGACGATGCGTGCCGTGCGCTGGTCACGGAGGACGTCGCCCTGCCGCTCGAGACGTGGCGCGCGGGCCCGGCGGGCCGTACGGTACTTTTGCTTGCAACCTGGAAAGAACCCTTGATGTATGATCATCCGGAATAGCGTGTTTGCCGCCCTGTGGGTGGCCGTTTTTGCTGCCGTAGCTCCGCTGGCAGCCCAAATCTCCTACGGCGGCGCCCCGCGCCGGGACCTCCCCACCGACGGCCTGCCGGTGCACGACTTCGGGTCGGTCGAG
>JBMTYE010000084.1:0-6994 GCA_049454255.1 Flavobacteriales bacterium | reverse complement strand
GGATTGTAGCATCCCTTCACGTTTGTATAGCCTGCAATTACGTATTGCGCACTCCGCAATACAGCCACGCCTGACACCATCGGGAACGTTGTCCCATTAGCGTGTAAGGTCACGTTCGCACTGTAATGTCCGGTAAACGTCGTCGAAATCGTGCCATCGACTTGGGATGGACTGGAAGCGGTTGCTACAACAAAAGGAGACGTTCTCACGGGATACTCCCACTCGTTCACCACGATTTGGATATTCTCCGTAACCGCTCCTGCTGTGGCCTGAATTAGCAGGGTGTCGTTGCCCACTCCGGTGGGACTGAAGTCCAGGGTGACCAAATCCGTCGCCATTACCTCGGTTGCAAACCCCGTAATGCTGCTCAAGATGCTGAAAGTCCAGGTGTTCGTGGCCACCGTCATCGTGTCCAAATCAAAGCTGACAGATGCCTGACCATCACAGGCATCAATGGTGAACGTCGTCGTCGTAAACGTACACGCAGCTGTGGGATTTGCCGCGTAATTTGTCGCGGTCAAGTCCGTGCACAGGTCGGAGGTATCGCATACCCCGTCGCTGTCCACATCCACATCCACGTTACCACAGCCACACACCCCAGCGGCGGTTTTCGCGGCATCCGTGGGACAACCGTCCGTTGAGGAGGCGACATACCCACTCGGAGCTGTACAGGCGGACTGGCTTACTGCCGGATCACCTGCGCCATCACCGTCAGCATCCTGGTACCATGTGGTGGCATACGTGCACGCTTCCGTTGGATTTGCAGCATAATTGCACGCTGTCAAATCTGTACAAGAATCTGAGGTGTCCGTAATCCCATCGTTGTCGACATCGGCCACGGGTGCACCCGAAAAGGTGGCGACGGGCGCGGCTAGGACAACCGCGGTGAACGCGGCGTCGTCGTCTGGAAGGGTTCCATCATCTACTCCTCCGATATCGCTCGCCGCTCCTCCCAGTGCAGAACTGGGAGCAGAAGAAGTCGCGAAAACGAAACGCAACGTCGACGTCGATGTGACTCCGCTTGGGAAGGCGGAAAACGGCACATACATGTCCATGAATATAGGCGTTCCGCCGCATGTGGAGTGCTTAGCATAGCTACGCTGCCGGTTCGTATCACCTGTAAACGAAGCTAAAGTCGTACCCGAGGTGCTCCCGTCAACGTTCGTGATTTTCACTCCATCGTTCGCTCCACCAGAACCGAGAATTATTTCAAGCTCGAATCCCGGATTGCCTGAGATCACATTCGGGTCTGCTTGGGCACCGCTGCTCCCGATTTTCAAGTCGGTATCAACGAGCATGGAATACCCGAAAGCGCCCACCGGATTTGCTGCCACCCGGAACCGAATTACGAGCAACTCATCGCCACTCGCAGGAGTGCCATTCGGGTCTATTACGCGTACGTAACACACCCGGTTAGGCGTGTTCGGATTGTCTACAAGTTCAGTTGAACCGCAGTTTGCGCCCGTGTCCAAATCCCCCGAGGGCTCTGCATTCATCTGCGGCACATTAATCCAACCAGATCCTTCAAATTCCGTGGATTCGTCCGTATTTCCAGCTGTGTAGGTCACCGCGGATGCGGTAACCCAACCATCGTTGTTCGGATCCAAGGGATTCCCCGAGGTGGTGCACGTTTGATAGATCTGACCGGGAACTGCCGAAGCCGGAGGCTGAGCGAAGGCCTGGGAAGTTATGATACTGCCCAAACACGTCAAAATCGCAAGGCGTTCAAACATCACAGAAAATGCTTTGGTGCTCCACATATAGCCTAAAGGTGTTTGTTAAATGTGTTTTGTCGAAAAACCTTGCCGTCAAGCATGATATCCAGCATTGCAAAAAAATGAATACCGAGAAAACGAAGAAGCCCCCCCGAGAGCTTTGAATGCGGGAATATTTACTGCCTTACTGTCATTCCGCAATCACCCAAACTTCCCGATCACCTCTGCGCTGACGCCGGTGTTCGAGAAACCCCCGTCGTGGAAGAGGTTTTGCATCGTGACATAACGTGTCAAGTCACTGAATAATGTGACACAGTAGTCCGCGCAGGCGGCGGCGTCAGCATTACCCAGCGGGCTCATCGATTCGCTGTACGAGATGAAGCCATCGAAGCCCTTGACCCCGCTTCCGGCGGTGGTGACGGTGGGGCTTTGGGAGACCGTGTTGACGCGGACCTTTTTCGCGATGCCGTAGTGGTAACCGAAGCTGCGCGCGACGGATTCCAGGAGGGATTTGGCGTCCGCCATGTCCCCATAATCCGGGAAAATCCGCTGCGCAGCGATGTAGCTCAAGGCCACGACGCTTCCCCACGGGTTCAGCGCATCGCGCTTCATGGCGACGGCAAGCGTCTTGTGCAAGGACGTCGCACTTACGTCGAGGGTCGTCTTGTACCACTCGTAGTTCACGTCGGTGTAGTGCTTGCCTTTGCGGACGTTCGGGCTCATCCCGATGGAGTGCAAGATGAAGTCGAACGGACCACCGAAGGGGTCCATCGCTCCGGCGATGAGGGCATCGAGGTCTTCTACGCTCGTGGCGTCCGCCGGGATGACCGGGGCGCCGCCGATGGCGGCCGCGAGGTCGTGGATTTCGCCCATTCGCATGGCGACAGGCGCGTTCGTGAGGACGATGGAAGCGCCCTGGGCGTGGGCGTGGAGAGCAGTTTTCCACGCGATGGACTGGTCGTTCAGGGCGCCGAAAATGATGCCCTTTTTGCCTTGGAGCAGGTTGTTTGCCATGCCGCAAACCTAACGCACAGGAGCGTCCGGGAACACTTTGCCCGGATTCAAGATGCCCTTCGGGTCGAATGCGGCTTTGATCGCGCGCTGCAGGGCCAAATGTGCCGGGCTGCAGGCGATGTCCATGTAGGATTTTTGCACAAGCCCGATGCCGTGCTCGCCACTCAGCGTGCCGCCCAGCCGCACTACCTCCGTGAACAGCTCACGGATTGCCCCCGGCAAGGTCTCGTGCCAAACCCCGTCCGACAGCTCCCCCCGCAGGATGTTCACGTGCAAATTGCCATCTCCGGCATGGCCGTAGCACACGCTCTTGAATCCGTACTTCACCCCGATCGCCTTCACCGCCGCAAGCAACTCCGGCAGCCGGCCCCGCGGCACCACCGTGTCTTCCTCTTTGTAGGTACTCGCCGCCTTGACGGCCTCCCCCACCCTGCGGCGGAGGAACCACAGCC
The DNA here is from genome assembly GCA_049454255.1 of Flavobacteriales bacterium. Lineage (GTDB taxonomy): Bacteria > Bacteroidota > Bacteroidia > Flavobacteriales_D > Sanyastnellaceae > CAMCYM01. Next base: position 3,813 of record JBMTYE010000084.1, on the reverse strand, counting down.
GGTCCTTTGCCGCGGCATCGTCCGCAAAAAGGGGCTCGTGGGCCCCATGTTCCTCAAGGACCGGGAGCACCGCCTCGAGCTGCGGCATCAGGTCCTCCGCACGGAAGCCGTCCACTTCGATGAGCAGGTGCGCCTGGATGCCCGGAGGAAGCGGCAGCGTGTGGTCGCCGGTGTAGGCCGCCGCCAGTTCCACCGCATCGCGCTCCATGAACTCCAGCGCTGACGGCACCACGCCTGCCTGAAAGATGGCCGCCACGGCGCGGCAGGCCTCGGCTGCCGAGGGAAACGGGGCGAGCAAGAGGGCCGTGTGGGTCGGCAAAGGGAGCAGCTTCAGGGTCGCCTCGGTCACCACGGCGAGCGTGCCCTCGCTGCCCACGATGAGCTGGGTGAGGTTGTAGCCCGTGCTGTTTTTCAGGGTATCCGCGCCGGTGCGCACGACGGTGCCGTCGGCCAGGACCACCTCGAGGTTGAGGACCCAATCCTTCGTCACCCCGTACTTCACGGCCCGGGGTCCGCCGCTGTTTTCAGCGATGTTGCCCCCGATCGTGCAGGTCCCGCGGCTCGCGGGATCGACGGCGTAGAACAGGCCCCGGGCGGCCACCGCTTCCTGCAGTTCCTGCACGATGACGCCGGGCTGCACCCGCACCTGGTGATTCACCTCGTCGATCGCGACGATGGCATTCATCCGCCGCAGCGACAGCGACACCCCACCGTGCGCCGCGAGCGCCCCACCGCTCAGGCCGGTCCGGGCGCCGGCCGGGGTGACCGGGATGCCCCGCCCGTGGGCCCAACGTAGCACCGCCGACACCTCGTCCGTGGTGCGCGGTTCCGCCACGCACAGGGGAAGAAAGCGCAAGTCTTCCGTCTCGTCCCGGGCCGCCCGCTCGAGCGCTTCCGGGTCCGTCCGGACCGGGCAGCCCACGGCCGCCGCGAGTTCTGCAACCAGCTCTTCGTCTCGCATTGCCGCCGAAATTACCGCACATTTGCAGCCATGAAGCTAGGAACACTTCTGTCCGTGAGTCTGCTGGTGTGGACTGCCGGGTGTGCCTTCGGCCAAACCCAAGAACTGACGAACCAAGCCATTTGGGCCTCCCGGACCTTCCGCGCTGCGGGGGTCTACGGAATCCGGCCCATGGTGGACGGCAAGCACTACACCAGCCTCGTCGACGAAACGCCCTCGGGCTCGGCCATCGTGCGGTATGCCTATGCCACCGGCACGGTTGTAGACACCGTTGCCTCGAGCCGTTCGGTGTTCGGAGACGTCTCTGTCGCCATCGAGGAATACGCTTTCAGCAAGGACGAAGGCAAAATCCTGATTGCCACGAACATCGAGTCGATTTACCGGCATTCCAGCCAAGCGGACTACTACATCCACACCCGCAAGGGCAGCAAAACCGAGCCCCTGTGCAGCCCGGATGCTGAACCCCAGCGCCTGGCCAAATTTTCACCGAACGGCCACCACGTCTCCTTCGTGCGGGACAACAACCTCTTCATCCGGGACCTGCGCAACGGGACCGAGTTCGCGGTGACCACAGACGGGGTGTGGAACGGAGTGATCAATGGGGCGATGGACTGGGTATACGAAGAAGAGTTCGGGACAGACGATGGCTACGCGTGGTCACCGGATGGGACGTATTTGGCCTACCTGCGGTTCGACGAATCGCAGGTAGCGGAATTCTCCATGGACATCTACGGCAGCCTCTACCCGGAAAAGTACACCTTCAAGTACCCGAAAGCGGGCGAGCGCAACAGCACAGTTTCCGCACACCTCTTCCATGTAGAGCAGCGCAGGCCACTGAAAATCAGCCTTCCAGCCGCCGAGTACATTCCCCGGGTGCGCTGGACGCGGCGCGATCAGCTCCTCACCATCGTGACCATGAACCGGGCCCAAAACCGGATGGAGGTCTACCTCGCCGATGCCTCGAAGGCCGAGCCCAGTGGCAAAGTACCGGCCTCCGTAATCCACACGGAACAGTCTGCGACCTACGTGGATCTTTCGGATGATGTGTTCTTCCTCGACGACGGAAGAACCTTCCTTATGACGAGCGAGCGCAACGGCTACAACCACCTGTGGAAATTCACGATCGACCGCACATCAAGCCAGCTGACCACTGGGGATTGGGACATTGTGGATGTGCTGGGATTAGACGAAAAGCGGCAGGAAGTCTACCTCACCGCGTCCTTGCGCGGGGCCACACAGAAGCACCTGTGTCGGCTTTCCCTCGCCACTGGAAAACTCGATGTGCTCGATGAAACGCCGGGAACGCACTCCGCTGAATTTTCAGCAGATTTCAGTTACCGCATCCACACCCACGCCTCTGCCTCCACCCCCCCGACGTACACGCTCTACAACCACGCAAACAAGAAAATCCGCGTTCTGGAAGACAATGCTGCCCTTCGGAAAACCCTCGGAACGTACGGCCTGCAAGCAAAGGAGTTTTTCACGTGGACAGGACCGGGAGGGGAAGAGTTGAATGCGTGGATGATTAAGCCGAAAGGGTTCGACCCGGCGAAGAAGTATCCCGTGTATGTGGCGATTTACGGCGGGCCGGGTTCGAACACGGTCGAGGACGACTGGGAAGGATCGACCTACCTCTGGCACCAACTGCTCGCACAGGAAGGCTACCTCGTGGTCAGCACAGACCCGCGGGGCACGATGTTCCGCGGGCGGGCGTTCAAGCATGCGACCTACCGGGAACTGGGCAAGCTGGAGACCGAGGACTTCATCGGTTTTGCAGGGCATTTGGCCTCCCTTCCTTACGTGGATGGGGAGCGCATCGGCATCCAGGGCTGGAGCTACGGTGGCTTCGAGACGCTGCTCTGCATGACGAAGGGAGCAGATGCCTTCCGCGCAGGCATCTCGGTCGCACCGGTCACGAATTGGCGCTACTACGACTCGATCTACACCGAGCGGTTCATGGGCGTTCCGCAGGACAACGCCTCAGGGTACGACGACAATTCGCCCGTGACGCATGCCGCGTTGCTGAAAGGTCCCCTCCTGCTCGTGCACGGCTCAGCAGATGATAATGTGCATTTCCAGAATTCGATGGAGATGATCAACGCGCTGGTGGATGCCGGTAAGGACTTCGACTTCTTCGTCTATCCCGATCGAAATCATGGGATTTACGGGGGAAATACGCGGCTGCACCTCTTCGAAATGATGCTCGAGTTCGTCCGCGAACACTTCTGATCAGGGGTACGGATTGCAGGAGTTCGGGAAACTTGCGTTAGCTTCCCGGCCGAACTTTATACCGTACCGATGCAATCTGACACTTTGCCAGCGACCGGGCACCCGAGGGGCCTGTATGTTCTCTTCTTTGCCGAGATGTGGGAGCGGTTCTGCTACTACGGCATGCGCGCGCTCCTGGCGCTTTATCTGATCAAATCGCTCGCACTCGGGGACGAAAAGGGCTTTGCCGTGTACGGCGCGTACACCGCACTCGTCTATGCGATGCCGGTGATCGGCGGGCGGATCGCGGATTCGGTGTTAGGCTCGCGGCTCGCGGTGCTCTTCGGGGGAATTCTCATGGCCATCGGGGAGTTCATCATCGTCGGAGGGACGGAGCAGCTGCTGTTCTGGGGGATGGCGGTGATTATCGTCGGAAACGGCCTGTTTAAGCCGAACATCAGCACGATGGTCGGGCGACTTTACCCGGACGGCGACCCCCGCAAAGACTCGGGATTTACCATCTTCTACATCGGCATCAACCTCGGCGCCTTGCTTGCCACCACGGTGGTCGCAGAAGTCGGTAACATCTACGGCGCCCAGGCCGGTTTCGCGCTCGCTGGAGCGGGCATGCTGCTCGGCGTGCT